>JASGCR010000080.1 GCA_030054015.1 Candidatus Symbiobacter sp.
CGCTACGCGGCAAAAATCTGCGGGTAATGACGCCCCTTTTTTAGGACTTAATCAGACTTTCCTTAAGTCGAGCAACAATGATGCCCTCCCCCTCCCTACGGGGAGGGGAAGTCGAAACGGTCGTCGCGTCTGCCGCCCGTGCTGCATTATTCTGGTGACGACGGCCTTAAAATCAGATATGAAGAAGCCCAAGCGGTCGGAATTCCATGTCGATCATGGCGGAGCGTAGCGCAGCCTGGTAGCGCATCAGACTGGGGGTCTGGGGGTCGCAGGTTCAAATCCTGTCGCTCCGACCATATTTTCTCGAGCATCCCCCACCCAAGCCATCCCAATCCCGATGATCGGAGCGGGGAGCAACCCATGTCCACCAACCCATTACCCCAACCGACCGCCGCCGCCGTGATTATCGGCAATGAAATCTTGTCAGGACGTACGGTCGAGGGCAACCTCAATTACCTTGCCAAAAAATTGGGCGCAAAAGGCATCCATCTGGCCGAAGCCCGCCTGATCGAAGATGACGAGGCGATGATCATGGCCACGCTCAATGAATTGCGTCGCCGCTATGATTATGTTTTCACGAGCGGCGGCATTGGCCCGACCCATGATGACATCACGGCCCTGGCGGTGGCGAAAACTTTTGGCGTGGAATTGCGTCCCGATCCCCGCGCCGTTGCCATCTTAACCGCGCATTATCCGCCGGGTGGCCTCACCCCCGCGCGCGCCAAAATGACCGAGATTCCGGTCGGGGCCGAACTTATTCCCAATCCGGTGTCAAAAGCCCCCGGCTTTTCGCTTGGCAATGTCCATGTCATGGCGGGGGTGCCGGATATTTTCCGCGCGATGGTGGATGAATTGCTGCCCAATTTGGCGGGCGGGGCGGTGACATTGGCCCAAACCATCACCTGCGCCATCGGCGAAAGCTTTATCGCGGCGGAGCTTGCGGCCATACAAAAAGATTTTCCCGACGTGCAAATGGGGTCTTATCCATTTTACCGCCCGCCAAGTCAGACCGGCAGCGGCAGTAGCGGCGACGGCAGTAGCAGCAGCAGTCCCTTTGGCACCGCCCTGGTGTTGCGCAGCACCGATGCGGCAAGGCTTGACCAGGCGCGGGATGCATTAGGGGCAAGCCTAACCGCGCAAAAAATCCCCTTTACGGTCGAGCCGCGCACATGAGCGACCGCCCCATCCTGCACGTGCATTTGGTGTCGGATGCCACCGGCGAGACCGTGAACAGCGTCGCCAAAGCCGCCCTGGTGCAATTTTCCGAAGTTGATTACAAAACCCATCTCTGGTCGCTGGTGCGGTCGGCGGCGCATATGGAGCGGGTTTTGGCCGGGATCGAAGCCCAGCCTGGCCCGGTGCTTTATTCCTTGCTGGACGAAGCGGTGATCCCGCATTTGCGCAAAAAATGCCGCAAACTGCATGTGCCGGCGATAGCAGTGCTTGACCCGGTGATTGCCGGTTTGGCGCATTATTTGGGGATGAAAAGCGGTCACGAACCCGGCAAACAACATGCGCTTGATGCCGCCTATTTCAACCGCATCGAGGCGATGAATTTCACCCTCGCCCATGATGATGGGCAATCGCCCTGGAGCGTGGGCGAGGCGGATATTATTCTGGTCGGGGTGTCGCGCAGTTCGAAAAGCCCGACCGCCATGTATCTCGCCAATCGCGGCCTCAAAGTCGCCAATGTCCCCTTTGTGCCGGGGGTGGAATTGCCGCCAGCCTTGTTTGCCAAAGCCACCGCCGAACACCCGCATCTGCCGATGATTATTGGCCTGAGCAACGATCCGAATCGCCTGGTACAATTGCGCCGCAACCGCTTGCGGCTGCTGCATGAAAATGAAGAAACCGATTATACCAGCATGGAAAGCGTGCGGCGCGAAGTCAATGCCGCCCAGCGATTATTTACCGAACAGGGCTGGCCGGTCATTGATGTGACCCGCCGCTCGATCGAAGAATCCGCCGCCGAAATTTTGCGCCTTTGGGAAGACCGCCACCATGTTGTTGCTGCATCTTGATCCGCCGCTGATTCTGGCCTCCTCCAGCCCAGCGCGGGCGCAGTTATTACGCCAGGCCGGGATCGCGTTTGAGGCCAGGCCCGCCATCCTTGACGAAGAGGCGGTTAAACAGGCCGGACGGCACGAGGGATTAAATGCCAGCGTGGTCGCAGAGAATCTGGCCTGGCTCAAGGCCGTCACGATTTCGCGGCGACACCCGGGCCGGTTGGTGATTGGCGGCGATCAAATGATGGAATCGGCGGGCATTTGGTATGATAAACCGGGCAATTTGGCGCGGGCGCGGCAACAGTTATTGGCCTTGGCGGGGCGCGAGCAAACCCTTTATTCGGCGGTGATGGTGGTCAAAGATGGGGTGCGGCTGTGGCACCAGGTGGTGGAATCGCGCCTGTCCATGTTGCCGCTTGCGCCCGCCGAGATTGAGGCTTATTTGCAACAGGCTGGGGAAGAGGTGTGGCACAGCGTCGGGGCGGTGCATTATGAAGGGTTGGGCTTGCAATTATTCGACCAGGTGCGCGGGGATTATTTTGCCATTTTGGGCTTGCCGCTTTTGCCGTTAATGGGCTATTTGCGGCAATATTATGGCGGCCTGGTTGATGGCGGCCTGGTTGATGGCGGCCTGGTTGATGATAACCTGGCTCATGATAATCTGGCTTATGATAATCTGGCGGCGGCAAAACCTGAAAGGGGTTGAGCCATGAAAGTGATCGGCTTGACCGGATCGGTGGGCATGGGCAAATCGACGGTTGCCGCGATGTTGCGGCGGCATTTGCTTCCCGTCTTTGATGCGGATCGCATTGTGCATGATCTGTTGCGGGGAAATGGGCATTTGGGCCGAGCCGCCGTGGCCGAGATTGCCGCCCTGTTTCCCTTGAGCCTGGAAAGCAGCCAAGACGGGGGCAAAATAAACCGCGCGATTTTGGGAAAAATCGTGTTTGCCGAGCCGGAAAAATTGCGCCAGCTCGAAAAAATTCTCCATCCCAAGGTGGAAATTTTGCGGCAAAAATTTTTGCGCCTGCATCGCCGCCAGCGTCGCCGCCTGGTGGTGCTGGACATGCCGTTATTGTTTGAAACCCATAAACAACATTTGTGCGACGTTATTATGGTCGTCCACGCCCCCGATTTTATCCAGGCCCAGCGGGTGCTGGCCCGCCCTGGCATGACACCGGAACGGCTGGCCGCCATCCGCCGCCAACAACTTTCTTCCCAAGCCAAATGCCGCCTGGCCGATGTCGTGCTGCCCACCGGTTTGGGGAAAGTTTTTACAATGCGGCGGCTCAAGAAATTTTGGCCGGCGTTGACGACCGCACGGCGGGCGGCAACGACCGCACGGCGTTAGCGACCGCGCGGCGGTAGCGACCGCGCGGCGGTAGCGTTTCGTTTTTTCATCCCGTTTATTGCCACGGGTTTCTGTCAATTCTTTTCCGTGGTATAATGACGGATTGAGATCGTCTAAGTTAGGAGCGGAAACGATGATAGATTTATCACTCGATTTGGGGGCTGAGACCGAGGTGCGCCTGGCCGAATATGCCGCCCAGTGTGGCACGGATGTTTCCGCAGCCCTGCGTGATGCAGTGCATGAGGCGGTGCGCCAATTATTGACCGCAAATTTGGACGACGCGGCGGAAACCTATCGCCCGCTCGGTGATCCCAATGAGGAAACTTTGGCCGCCGTCGCCGAATTAAACGACCCCAACCGCGTCAAAGAAAAATTTTCCTTAGATGATTTCAAGCATTGGATGCGCGATGTCAAAGAAGAGGCGTTACGCGAAGAACAATTAGAGTCCAAACATGCGTGACATTGAAAAAGCCAAGAGTTTTCGCCAGGATTTAAAGCGTGAATCGCTCGGTCGCTATCGCAACCAAATTGACGAGCTTGTGTTCCAAGCCCTGACTTATTTGGCCGAAGACGTTCCCCTTCCCGCCAAATTTCACGATCATGCCCTCAAGGGTAAATTGCGTGGTTTTCGTGAGTGTCATTTAAAGCCGGATTTGTTGCTGATCTATCGCAAACCTGATGAGCATAGCCTGGAATTAACCCGCCTGGGTTCCCACAGCGAATTGGGATTGGGATAGCATCCAGGGTAATTTCTTTTGTGCATTTATCTGACACAGGAGCGGAAAAAATGGTAACTTTATCTCTTGATTTGGGGGCCGAGACCGAGGCACGCCTGGCCGAATATGCCGCCCAGTGTGGCACGGATGTTTCCGCAGCCCTGCGTGATGCAGTGCATGAGGCGGTGCGCCAATTATTGACCGCAAATTTGGACGACGCGGCGGAAACCTATCGCCCGCTCGGTGATCCCAATGAGGAAACTTTGGCCGCGATGGCCGAGCTAAAAAATGGCGGCGGGAAAAGCTTTGCGACATTCGAAGAATTAATGGCAGACCTCCATGCGGATGATTATACGCAGCACCCAATTCCGACGCGATTACCGTCGGATTGAAAAGGGACGGTATAAACACGACATTGACCGAATGTTGGCGGAAATTATCATTCCGTTGGCGCAAGATATACCGCTTGCGGCCAAATTTCACGACCATGCTTTGACTGGCAAATGGAGTGGATACCGTGAATGCCATTTAAGGCCAGATTTATTATTGATTTATGAAAAACCGAATAAAGACACCATGGAATTAACCCGCATGGGTTCTCATAGCGAATTGGGATTGGGATAACACCCTAATTTATGATTGACCATCCCGCAAACACGTTTCCGCTTCTAAGGTTGATTTAAATTTAAGAAAATGCTTAGATCAAATGAGCAACTCTTAAAAAACATTGGAGATAAATATGGCTGGAATCAATAGCCCATTTCGTTATGCTGGGGGTAAATTTTATGCCAGAAAACAAATATTGTCCCACATCCCAGTTCATTCTTCATATATCGAGCCCTTTGCAGGGGGAGCCAGCATTTTTTTTGCCAAAGAAAAAGTAAAAGAAAATTGGATAAATGACATAGATAGCGAATTAATAAATGTATATAAAGTCATCCGTGATTTTCCGCAACAATTAATTGAATTTTTGAAACGCCCGATAAATAACGTTTGTGCAATTCCACAAGAATTTGTGCAAGATGTTCGTGTGGGCGATATGTTGCCTGCTTCTAAACAATTGCATCATTATTTTAAAAACTCATTTTCGCCAAAAAATGATTTAGAACGGGCGGCAAGATGGTTTTACCTTAACCGTACATCTTATAGCGGGATAATGAATTTTCAAAATATGTACTTTGGTTATGGCGACAAATATTCAATGCAACCCAAAAACTGGCCACGAAATATTTTAAGAACCAGCGAAAAATTGCAAAATGTAAAACTTACGGATTGGGATTTTGAGTTGGTCATTGACCAGGCACAAGACCAAGCCCTGGTTTTTCTTGATCCCCCTTATTTCAATGCCGATCAGGACAAATTTTACAATTGTTCATTTAGCAAACAGGATCATTTTCGGCTTGAGAAATGCATTAATCGTAACCAAGATCGATTGTCCATTTTTATTACTTATGATAATACTCCAGAAATAAAAGCATTATACTCTTGGATGCCGATGATGTTCGATACGGAATGGAATTATTGCATCCAAAGAACAGATGACCAGAAATTTAGATCAAACCGTAAAGGTGAAAGATATAAAGGGCAAGAATTGTTCTTAATGAATTATTCCATTGAAAGCGATTATGCGCGTCTACTGGTTTGAGGCGAATTTTTATTTTTAGAATCCCATTTTTGGTTTACAAGCTTTGAAAGTTTTTCTTCCAAATTTGGCAGGGTAAACCAATTTTTATCGTTTTCCAAAGCAACAAAAGGCGTACGGGGAATAAATCCACCCTCAGCGATGTCCGATGGGATAACAAACCGCCAATCAGATTCGCATTTTAACATCAATTCCTTTTCGTTGGTTGTGCTATAAAATTGAAAGAGCATTGACTTCAATTTTTCATCCCTAATAATTTCTAAATCATCACCAATAGTCCCTCCTTGGTAGATGGAGTTGGCTGTATTTGTAATTATCAAATCAAAACTTTCTACTGAATAACGATCATTTGAAGTCGAGGCAAGCTTCAAATTACTGCGTGAACGATGACATTTTACGTTAAATCCTGCTGGTCTTGGTTTTTTACCATCCTTAGCATTTTTAATGCTTCCCCTAACTGCACTTTTGCTTTCAACACGCAATAATATTCCGGTTCTTCTGTGCGTTAATGTAATATCTTCGTCACCGAATCCAGTTTGGGCATTGAGATTCAGTTTTTGCACATCCCATGTCAATTTATTCAAATGCTTTTGCAATAATAAATATGCGTTATACTCCATAGCCTTCCCCCTAATCATGGGAATGACCTTTTGATCCTCCAATATTTCAAAAAAATACTCAAATGGGATATAAAATTTTTGCATATATTGGTAAATCTTTTTACCGAGTACAATCAATTCTTCGTTTGTCATGATTTTTTTCCCCCCATTTTGCCTGATAGCATATTGTTATAAGTTTTTCTATTCAATCGCTATGATTCTCTAAAATCTGCCCCTCCTCTCTTTATCAATCGCGTCCAAATCCTGAACTGCAATGGTGGAATATTTAAGTGTCCAACCCATAACGCGCCCTGACCTCATCCGCCGACCACAGGCGATTTTCGCCTGGTTTCAATGCGGATACTTCCATTTTGTTATCGGCCATGATTGCGGCATCAACTTCGTCGGCGGCCTCATCTGTACCGCCTTCATCCCAGGTATCTTTGCCATAACGATGGTCGAGCCAATAATCCACCGCTTCGGTGATGATCTCGCCGATGCTCTTGTCTTGAGCGGCAGCAAAATCGCTCAGCCGGGCCGAAATCTTGGCATCAAGATCAATTGATAAATGGGACATGACCGCTCCTTGAGCCGCTATTTTAGCAAAAAAAGGGCTGATGGTGCAACAAATGCGATGAAAAAACTAACTGCTCACCCCGTGGGTGCGGTCGTCGCTGGGGGGGGTGCCATAATGCTCGCTATAGGTTTTGGAAAAATGGGAGGCTGAGACGAATCCCGATGCCAGGGCGATTTCCAACACGGACAGGCTGGTTTGTTGCAAGAGTTTGCGGGCGTGACCGAGGCGCAGGGCCAAATAATAACGGGCGGGAGTCGCGCCTAAATAATGTTGGAACAACCGTTCCAATTGCCGTGGCGAAATATGCAATAAATCCGCCAATTCGGCGCAAGAAAGCGGCTCTTCGAGGTTGCTTTCCATCAATTCGACACAGGTAATCACATTTTGATTGGCAACCCCCAGGCGGGCGCGGAGACCCATGCGTTGTTGCTCGCTGGCATCGCGGATGCGGTGGTGGATCAGGCAATCCGTGACGCGGTGGGCGAGGCTCTTGCCGTGGCGGGCGGCGATGAGGGCCAGCATCATGTCGATGGTGGCGGTGCCGCCGGCACAGCTGTAACGGTTGCGGTCAATCTCATATAATTCTTCGGTGGCATCGATGGCGGGGTATAAATCGCGCAATTGCGCCAAATGTTCCCAATGGGTGGTGCAGCGATAGCCTTCGAGCAAGCCGGCTTCGGCTAAAACAAAAGTCCCCAAACCCGCCGCTCCCAATGCCGAGCCATAGGCGGCCTGGCGGCGCAAACGTGCGATCAGGCGGTCAAAATTCGGCGATGGGGTTAGGGTTGGGCCGCCACAGACCAGACAGTCGGAAAGACTAAGGGCATTGGTTTGGTTCATATCGTCAAACGCGTAATCGCTGGCGATTTTGGTGCCGTTTGATGCGGCAACCTCGCCGCCGGATTGCGAAAATAAGGTCCAATCAAACAGAGGGAGACCGCTGAGATGATTGGCGAGGCCCAGCGTCTCAAGGGCCGAGGCCAATCCGATCATGGTAAAATTTTCTAATAAAAACAGGCCGAAATGTTGGGTTTGCGTCTCGGTCTTGGGGCGGGGGGACAGAGAGGGATGTGCAACCAGAGCAAAATTCATAATTAACCATGTGACTTAAAATAATAGAAGTGATGCGACTCTTATTTGTCTCAAATGGGCATGACCCCGGGCAAACGCAAGTTGCGACAGGTTTTAACGGCTTGTTGTTTTGAGTTTTTCTTTAGCGCATAATGAATTATTGTCTAAAAGACGGATTGGTCGTGCGACCGAAAAAGCGGGGAGTGAAAAATTGGGCAAAATAACGACGCATGTTTTGGACACCAGCCGTGGGTTGCCAGGGCGGGGAATTGCGGTTGCGCTCTATCGCTTGGATCAAGCGGGGCAGCGCCAGGCGATGACGACAACCCACACCAACCAGGATGGTCGCTGTGATGCGCCCTTGCTTGAAGGCGCGGCCTTGACCGTCGCGGCCTATGAATTGGATTTCGAGATTGGTCGCTATTATGCGGCGCAAAACGGCCACGGGTCGGCGATGCCCTTTCTGGATCGGGTGACGTTGCGCTTTGGGGTGGGGGATGCGGCGGCGCATTACCACGTGCCGTTATTGGTCACGCCTTGGAGCTATGCCACTTATCGCGGGTCATGATTTTCGGCCCTGCAACGAATATGCGATGAATATTTTTTCTAAAGGAAGGTCTGAATAAGTCCAGTTTTACCCCCCCTTCTTTAGAAGGGGGGGATAGTTGAGCT
>JASGCR010000081.1 GCA_030054015.1 Candidatus Symbiobacter sp.
GATTACCCGACAGATTTATGCCGCTACGCGGCAAAAATCAGCGGGTAATGACGCTTTCTTTTTGACGCTCTACCTTTTAATATTAAGTACCTAATCCCCTGGGGGAAGACTGACCAATTGCACCGCCTCGCCATGGGTGGAAAAATCGGCGGGATTGGTGCCAGAAACAAAAATCTGCCCCCCCAACACCAGGGCCTGGCGCAAAAAAGCAGCGACACGCCGCGCGTCTAAATGGGCGGGAAGATCATCCAACAACATCAAAGGCGGCTGCCCACACATATTGCGGATCAAACGCGCCTGGGCAAATTGAATCGCCAGCAACAGCGTTTTTTGTTCTCCGGTGGATAATTTATCGGCCGCGACGCCGCGATGAATTTCGCTCGTCACCAGGTCGCTGCGATGCGGCCCAAATTGGGTTTTTTCCAATTCGGCATCGCTGCGGCGGGAAGCCTCTAATATCGCGCGAAATTTATCCTCGGCGATGAGGGCGGAATCTTGCCGAAGAATATCCTCGACCAAACCTTGCAAAGCCAAATGCGGCACCGGTAAGTTAAAATCAGAGTCCGGCTCGGTTGCCAAGGCGGTGCGGTTAATGCCCGCCACCAAACTCATGCGTTCGGCGGCGATCATCACGGCTTTCGAGGCCATTGATTCTTCGAGGGCGGCCAACCAGGCGCGATCCGATGCGGTGCCGCCCCGCCCCAGTTTTAACAAACGCGCCCGCTCACGCATGGCCTGGCTATAGGCCATGACATGGTCGCCATGTGCTGGAGTCAAAGACAAGACCAAACGATCCAGGTAATTGCGCCGCATTTGCGAGGAATCGCGGAAAATCCGATCCATATCGGGGGTGAGCCAGGTGACCGCTAAAATCCCCCCCAATTCGGTTTGCCCGCGCGTCAGGCGGCCATCGATTTTGATCAAACGTTTAAGCCGCGTCTTTTTTTCCGTACCATCGGATGAAGGTGCGGATGCGGGTGCGGTCTGGTCGCGGTTGGGCAAAGGGGGGTCGGGGCGCTCGCTTGCTTCAACCCCACTGCCAATCACCCAATCGCCAATGGCGTTGGTGACCTGGGCGGATAAACTCCAATTTTCTTCGGATTTTTTGCCGTGCGGGTCAAGATATTGCATGTCGCCCAGGGCCGCGCGGCGCAATCCCCGACCCACCGCCAATAACGACAAGGCTTCTAAGATATTGGTTTTGCCGACCCCATTCGCCCCCACCAGGGCAACCAAGGGCGACGTGGTCGCAATCGAAAATTCGGGGAAATTGCGAAACTGCCGCAAGCGCAGCCAAGCCACACGAGGAAGGGCGAGTGAAGGGGAGGCCAAAATGCGTTTATTTTCCTTATCTCCCCTTAGACCCGCATCGGCATGACGACGAAAATCATGCTGTCATTGCCTTTGTCACGAATAATGACCGGGCTGTTGGCATCGGAAAAATCGAAACAGGCCGTGCCGGACGCGATATGCGGCACCAGATCGAGCAGATAATTGGGGTTAAAGCCAATGTCAAAATCCAAAGCCTCGGTCGCGGCATCGATTTCTTCGGACGAATTGCCCTCAGATGCCGATACCGACAAGGTCAAATTGTTTTTGCCAAAGGTGAATTTAACCGGACGCACATCCCCGGTATTATTCACCGCCGAGACGCGATCCACGGCACGGCGGAAAAATTCGGCGGTGACTTCCATGGTTTTGTCATTTTGCTTGGGGATCACCCGCTCGTAATCGGGATAACTCGCATCGATGAGTTTGGAGCTGGTGGCGATGGTGCCAATGGCGAAACGGATACGTTTGTCGGAGATGGCGACATGAACGGTGGAGAATTCTTCGTTGCCGTCAAATTCGTCCAATAATTTACCCAATTCGGTGATGGCTTTGCGCGACACGATGATGGCGGGCATATCCACCGCCCCTTCGGGCAGGGGAATTTCGGTACGGGCGAGGCGGTGACCATCGGTGGCGACAAAGCGCATGACCGGGGTCTCCCCATCTTTTTTGGCATGGATGTAAATGCCGTTCAGGTAATAACGGGTTTCCTCGCTCGACATGGCGAATTTGGTGCAGCCCAGGGCTTGTTTTAACGCATGGAGCGGCACATCAAATTGATGCGGCTCGGCATCTTCTTTGACCACCGGGAAATCTTCGGCGGAGAGACAGGGCAATTCAAAATGGGTGCGACCGGCGCGAATGCTGACGTGGTTTTTCGCATCGGGGCCGTCAATCTCAATCTCGGCCCCTTCGGGCATTTTGCGAATGATGTTATAGAAAATATGGGCATTGACCGTGGTGGCCGCTTCCCCGCCATTGGTGTCTGCATATTGGCATTCGCCCAATTCGACATGGTCAAGATCAAGATCACAGGCATAAACGCGGATTTTGCCGCTCTCGGCCTTGAGCATCAAATTGCCCATAATGGGAACTGGCGGCTTGCCTGGCACCAGGCCCTGGACGTGGGATAACGGAGTCAAAAGTGCGTCACGGTTGATGGAGATTTTCATTTTTGCGGTTCTCTGGCTTAAGTTGGGTGTTGCACTGTACACGATTTTTAAGGGTGTGACAATATTTTGCCGCTAGGGCGGGTTGGCGCGGTCAGATGTGCCAGGCCATGGTCAGACCCTGGTCAGACCCTGGCCCCTCTAAGTGTTCATGGCATCAAAGAAATCTGAATTCGATTTGGATTGGCGCAATTTATCGACCAAAAATTCCATCCCATCCACCACCCCCATGGGCATGAGTACGCGGCGCAGCACCCACATTTTCGACAGGCTGGCTTTATCAACCAAGAGTTCTTCTTTGCGGGTACCCGATTTGGTGATGTCAATGGCGGGGAAGCTGCGTTTGTCGCTTAATTTACGATCTAGGATAATTTCGCTGTTGCCGGTACCCTTAAATTCTTCAAAGATCACTTCATCCATGCGGCTGCCCGTGTCAATCAAGGCGGTGGCAATGATGGTTAGGGAACCGCCTTCCTCGATATTGCGGGCGGCCCCAAAGAACCGTTTGGGACGTTGCAAGGCATTGGCATCGACACCACCGGTCAATACTTTGCCGGAAGAGGGTACGACGGTGTTATAGGCGCGGGCGAGGCGGGTGATGGAATCCAATAAAATCACGACATCGCGTTTATGTTCGACCAAACGTTTCGCCTTTTCGATCACCATTTCGGCGACCTGGACATGGCGCGAGGCGGGTTCGTCAAAGGTGGAACTCACCACCTCGCCTTTGACCGAGCGGGCCATGTCGGTGACTTCTTCGGGGCGTTCATCGATCAATAACACGATCAAATAGGCATCGGGATGGTTGGCGGCAATCGCATGGGCGATGTTTTGCAACATCACGGTTTTGCCGGTGCGCGGCGGCGCGACAATCAAGCCGCGTTGTCCCATGCCCAGCGGCGCGATCAAATCCACCACGCGGCAGGTTAAATCCTTGCGGGTTGGGTCTTCGATTTCCAAGGACAGGCGGCGGTCGGGATAAAGCGGGGTCAAATTATCGAAATTAATGCGGTGACGGACGCGATCCGGGGCCTCGAAATTAATTTCGTTAATTTTCACCAGGGCGAAATAACGCTCCCCATCTTTGGGGGCGCGGATTTCGCCCGCCACCGTGTCACCGACGCGCAAGCCAAAACGCCGCACTTGCTGGGGACTCACGTAAATATCATCGGGGCCGGGCAGATAATTGGCTTCGGGGGAGCGCAAAAAGCCAAAACCGTCGGATAAAATTTCCAGCACCCCATCGCCAAAAATCGACACGTCATTTTCGGCCAATTGTTTCAATATGGCAAACATCATGTCTTGTTTGCGCAAGGTCGAGGCATTTTCGATTTGCAATTCTTCGGCCAAGGTTAATAATTCGGCCGGGGTTTTACTTTTTAAGGTGTCAAGGCGCATAGGATCACTTTACAAAAAAATACCACAGGCGTTGCCGCCTTGGGATTTACACGAAGATTGGGGGGAGGCCAGAGAGGCTGTTTCTGGCAAGAATTGACAATTTTGCCACGCAAGAACGTCGCAAAATAAAGATAAACAGCAAAAAATGAAACGAATATATACTCTATTTCCAAAAGCATTTGCACGATGCTCCCCTCCTGATGAGGCAAGGGGGGGCATAATGGGGAATTTTCTAGGACACCGAGTATAAAACCAGGGGGGAAAATCCGTTTATAACCGTAACCCACGCATCGGAATCAAAGATCGTGGCAAAACATTATAAATCGGGCCTCGTTATCGAACCGATAATCATCCGATCGTCCAGCCTTGGTGGCGGGGTTTGTGCGTCTATAACAACATCGTGAACATAACGCAACACGATCTTAATGCAAACCTGGCGATAGGAGTTGCCATGTACATGACCTTAGAAAATCGGATTTTGTCCTTGCTGTCAAGGGGAGAATTGGTTTAGGCCATGAGCTGGGTCGCGGGATGGTTGGCTGGACGCAATTCTATAAAATTTGATCGAAAATGACAAGAGGAGAATGTGATGAACCGAAAAATCTTTACCTTTATCTTGGGGTTGGTTGGTTTGGGGATGGTGGGTTGTGGCCCCTCGGTTCCGACCCAATTTGCCGGCCAGGATTTGGCAGGACGTGATTTTCACGCGCAAGATTTAGCCGACGCGAATTTCAAAGGGGCCAATTTGCGGGATGCGAATTTTCAAGCCGCCGATCTTGAACACGCCGATTTTAGCGGTGCCTTTCTCCAAAATGCCAATTTTTCCGGTGCCAATTTGCACCGCGCCAAATTGCAAGCGGCGGATTTACGCGCGGCGATTTTATATGGTGCCAATCTTACCGATGCGGAGTTTAATGCCGCCACGAAATTACCGCCAGGCTTTGATGCTAAGGCGGCGGGCATGGTCTGGCGCGGCAATTAAATTTTTGCCACCATGCTTAAAACGGTTTTACCACCACCAAGATGACAATGATAATCATTAATAAAGTGGGGATTTCATTGACGGCGCGGAAAAATTTCGCCGAATGGCGGTTTTTGCCCTGGGCGAAATGACGCCGCCAGCGTCCCAATAAACCGTGATAAGCAAACATCGCTATCACCAAGGTGATTTTGGCGATAAACCAGGGTTGTTGCCAAATCACGCGGCCTATATCCCAGGTTAAAACCAGGCCAAACCCAATCATCGCCAGCATGGCGGGGGTGATGATGTAACGGTAAAGCCGTGCCTCCATGAGGGATAGCATGGCGGCGCGATCAGACTCGGCTGGTACACTGGCGTGATAGACAAACAGCCGCGGCAGATACAGCATCCCGGCCATAAAGGCGATAACGCTGATGATATGAAAGGCTTTGATCCAGGCCATGTTACTTCCTCGGTATTCCCAAAAAGGAGCGGCGGTCAGAAGATTCGTCATTACCCGCCGAAAAAGCGGTAAAAGAGGGAGCGTCATTACCCGCCAAAAGAGCGGTAAAAGAGGGAGCGTCATTACCCGCCGAAATATCCGTGGTTACACGGATATTTCGAGTCGGGTAATCCCCCAGGAGTATTATTCCTCAATACTCCTGGGAGATTACCCGCCAGCCTGCAAGCGGAAACCCGCTTGCAGGCTGGCGGGTAATGACGCTCTTCTTTATTCCCTCTTACCTCTTACCTCTTACCTTTTCCTGATAGGCGCATCGGCAAAATGCCTCTGGGCACAGGCGTTGTTGCACGGCCGAGCATAAAACCGCACCAGATTCTAAGCTGTCGCCCACCAATTTCGCCAGGCCTTGGATGAAGCCAGGCGTGACCGCGACGGTGGGAACGCGGAAATAATTTGGCACCCCATGTTGCGCCGCCAAATCTTTGTATTCAATATCCAATTCAACCAAGGTTTCCGAATGTTCCGAGACAAAGGCAATCGGGCAGAGAACAATATTGTGTTTTTTCTCACCCGCTTGGATGATTTCATGCTCGGTGGCGGGTTTGATCCATTCCAAAGGCCCCACCCGGCTTTGGTAACAGACCGTCCAATCTAAATTCGGGAGTGCCAGTTGAGTGACCAGGGCCTGAGCGGTTTGTTCAACCTGGTATTGATAGGGGTCGCCTTTTGCTATGATTTTTTTGGGCAGCCCATGGGCTGACAGCAAAAGTTTGGTCGGGCCAAGGGCGCGGCTTTTTTGATAAATGGGTTTAACAAGATCGGATAAACTCTTGATAAAATTGGGTAATTGTGGATAGCAACAAATCGCCTGGGTCGTGGCGGTGAGGCCTTGCTGCTTGGCTTCTTGATGCCATAATTTGAGCGACGACCCGCTGGTGGTGGTGGAAAATTGCGGATAAAGCGGGAGCAATATAATTTTGTCGGGGGCGTATTTTTTGACCTCCGCGACGGTTGCGGCGGTCATGGGATGCCAATAACGCATGGCGATAAAAACTTTCACCTCCTGGTCGGGGGTTAGAAATTCCTTGGTTATGGCTTGGTGGAGGGCATCGGCTTGCGCCTTGGTATTGGCAAGCAAGGGCGAGCTGCCGCCCATTTTTTCATAAATCGCCTGCGCGGTTTTGGCGCGTTTTTTGCCAATAAACTGCGCCAGTATCCCGCGCCAGGGTTGCGGCAGATCGATAATCCCACGATCGCTAAAGAGATTGATTAAAAAGGGCGCGACCGCCTTTGGCGCATCCGGAGCCCCTAAATTAAACAGAACAATGGCGAGTTTCATTTTTGTCAGAGCCTGTTCCAAAGTTAATGCCAGAAGGACACTATTCCCGTTATGCGGAGTAAAGAATGTTAAAAAAAGAGCGTCAAAAAGGGAGCGTCAAAAAGGGAGCGTCATTACCCGCCGGACAGCAAGCGGGAATCCGCTTGCTGTCCGAGTCGGGGCCTGTCCCCCGCCCGTGACGTAAGTCACGGGTCGGGGGAAAGCCCCCAGGAGTATTATTCCCCCAATGCCTGGGGGATTACCCGACAGATTAATGCCGCTTCGCGGCAAAAATCTGCGGGTAATGACGCTCTTTTTTTAGGCAATAGGCCTCCTCTTGTTAATGATGCCCTTCTTATTTAGAGAGAGCATCATTACCAATCCCATGATCTTTTATCACCTTCGCCAGGCGGGTGACATGCTCAGGCGGGGTCTCTGGCAATATGCCGTGACCAAGATTGAAGATATATCTATTATTCCCCATTTTGTCGAGCCACCTTAAAATGGTTTTTTCCAGGTCAGGCCCGCCGCTCAGCAACCGAATCGGGTCTAAATTCCCCTGCACAATATGCGTTTCTTTTAATTTAAGCGCGACATCAAGCGGTACGCTGGGGTCAAGGTTGATCGCATCGGCCGGGCAGGCTTGGCAAAAATTTTCCAGCAAAAGACCGGCATGGCGGGGAAAACAAATAATCGGACAGGCGGGGAACCGCGTTTTAAGGGCAGAAATAATTTTTTGGGTGGGTTTAATCACAAAATGGGTGAAACTTTCTTCGTCAAGCATCCCGGCCCAGCTGTCAAAGATTTGTACGCAATCGACCCCGGCCTCAATCTGACGGGTGAGATAAATAATCGTGTGATCCGTCACCATATCCAACAAAATTTGAAATTGGTCGGGCTGGGTAAAGGCAAATTGTTTGCTGTGGCGAAAATCGCGGCTGGTTTTGCCCTCAATCATGTAACTTGTCACGGTCCATGGCGCGCCAGCAAAGCCAATCAGGGTTTTACTGGGCGTAAGGGCGCGTTTGAGGTTTTTAATGGTTTCCAGTACTGGCGCGATTTTGCTTTCAAATCCGCTGTGATTAAGGGCATGGATGCCGCTTAAATCGCGGATGGGGGTTAAAATTGGCCCGATTCCTTCGTCGAAGCGTAAATTTTGCCCCAAACCATAGGCCAGAATTAATATATCCGAAAATAAAATCGCCCCATCCATGTCAAACCGCTCAATCGGCTGCAGCGTCACCTGGCTGGCGAGATCGGGATTCAGGCATAATTCCAAAAATCCGCCTGCTTTTTGCCGCACCGCTTGATATTCGGGCAGGTAACGCCCGGCCTGGCGCATGAGCCAAAACGGGGTTTTTTCGGTGGTTTCACCCATAAGACGGGCGAGCATGGGTTGTAATGGTGGCGGGTTGGCGATGGACATGGCGTTACTCACAATGGGGTGCAGCTTTATCTATAGAGCATTTTTAAAAAATAAAAGGTAGTATTGGTAAGAGGGATGTTGATCCTGGGGATTTTTTTTCTCCACGTTTTTATTCCGATTTTTTCCACAGTCGCGGCCCTGGCGCAAGGCTTAAAATTTTGCGCCTTTGCCGAATTTTACCTTTTTATCCCCGGTTACAATTTTCCCCTGTTTTTGCCCAGGGAAAGCTTGGGTACAATTTTTCTGCGCTTGGGGGTGGAATTTGGAGGATGGCCCTGGCACCCCCGTCTGTCCACAGATCGCGTAATTTATACCGGGTCTTGTTGGTGTGGCGGGTGAGGACGCTATCGGAAGGTTTGAATAAGTCTCAAAAAAGAGAGCGTCATTACCCGCAGATTTTTGCCGCGAAGCGGCATAAATCT
>JASGCR010000082.1 GCA_030054015.1 Candidatus Symbiobacter sp.
AAAATTCTAGCTTTTCTATCCCCCCCTTCTAAAGAAGGGGGGGTAAAACTAGACTCATTCAGACCCTCCCCAGGGGAAGGGGAGGTCATAAGCGTTTCTCGATACCCTGACCAATTTCCGCCCCCCGCTATTCCGCCGCCACCACGCTGGGCATGATCATAATGGGTACGGGCAGGCGCGACAGCATTTCGCGCGGCACGATCTGCCAGAATTTGCGGCTTTCTTCCTCCCAATGGGCGAGCAACATGCCGGCGAATTTGGAATCCGTCATATCGACATGGCGTTCGACCAGGCTGCGCAATTTGGCTTGCCAATAATCGACCGTTACCCGCTCGGCGACCACGGTTTCGCCGTTCAAACGCGTCATGAAATTTTCATCGCTGTCATAGACAAAAGCCATGCCGCCGGTCATGCCCGCCGCGAAATTATCGCCAACGGCACCCAAAATCACCGCCGTGCCGCCGGTCATATATTCGCAGCCATTTGAGCCACAACCTTCGACCACCACATCGGCCCCGCTATTGCGCACGGCAAAGCGTTCCCCGGCTTGACCCGCCGCGAAGAGTTGTCCCGCCGTCGCGCCATACAGCACGGTGTTGCCGATAATGGTGTTGAGATGGGACGGCAAATTGCTGGCTTTGGGCGGGCGCACAATGATTAACCCGCCGGACAGACCTTTGCCGACATAGTCATTGGCATCGCCGTAAACTTCGAGCGTCACGCCTTGCACCAAAAACGCCCCCAAACTTTGCCCCGCCGAACCGCGCAATTGCACCGTAATGTGATCGGGCGGCAAGGTTTTCATGCCAAAATGCTTGGTGATCTCGGAAGAGAGGCGGGTGCCGATGGTGCGATAGGTGTTGCGAATCGAATAAGCCAGTTGCTTTTTCTCGCCGCCGGTGAACAGATTCGCGGCGTCTTTGAGCATTTGTGCGTCCAAAGTATCCGCCACTTCGTTGCGTCCGACCATGCCGCCACCATGCGTGGGAAAACCGCCATCATCGGCGCGGGTCAGCAACGGATTCAAATCCAAATCGTCCAAATCTTTGTGACCGCGTGAGACTTGTTTCAACAAATCGGTGCGGCCAATAATCTCCTCCAAACTCCGCGCCCCCAATGAGGCGAGAATTTCCCGCACCTCCTCGGCAATAAAACTGAACAGATTCACGACTTTGTCGGGCGAGCCGCCGAATTTTTCCCGCATTTTGGGGTCTTGGGTGCAAATCCCGACCGGACAGGTGTTGGAATGGCATTGCCGCACCATGATACAGCCCATCGCCACCAGGCTGGCGGTTCCCACGCCAAATTCCTCGGCCCCCAGCATGGCGGCCATGACGACATCACGGCCGGTTTTAATGCCGCCATCGACGCGCAATTTCACGCGGTGACGCATCCGGTTAAGGGTCAGGACTTGGTGTACCTCGGACAGACCCATTTCCCACGGCGTGCCAGCAAATTTGATCGAGGATAAAGGCGAGGCGCCGGTGCCACCGACATGGCCGGAGACCAAAATGACATCGGCTTTGGCCTTGGCAACCCCGGCGGCAATTGTGCCAATCCCCGACCGTGCCACCAATTTAACGCAGACTTTGGCCGCGCTATTGACTTGTTTTAAGTCATAGATCAATTGCGCCAAATCTTCGATTGAATAAATATCGTGATGCGGCGGCGGCGAAATAAGCGACACGCCCGGCGTCGAATGGCGCAATTTGGCGATCATTTCGGTGACCTTAAAGGCGGGTAATTGCCCGCCTTCGCCGGGTTTGGCTCCTTGCGCGACTTTGATCTCAATTTCCGAGCAATTGACCAGGTAATCGGTGGTTACGCCAAACCGGCCTGAGGCAATTTGCTTGATCGCCGAATTGGCGTTGTCGCCATTGGCTAAGGGCTTGAAACAGGCGGGGTCTTCGCCGCCTTCGCCGGAATCCGAGCGCGCCCCCATGCGGTTCATGGCAATGCCGAGGGTGCGATGGGCTTCGGGTGACAAGGCCCCCAATGACATGGCCGGGGTGTTAAAGCGTTTGCGCAATTGGGTGATCGATTCCACCTCTTCGACCGCAATGGCTTTGCGGCCCGATTCCTCGGTGGGGACAAATTCGAGCAAATCGCGCAGATGCACCGGCGCGCCGGCCTGGAGTCCCGCCGAATATTGGCGGAACAAGGCGTAATTATCCTCCGTCACCGCGACCTGGAGTTGATGGATCAAATTGGCTTCCCAGGCGTGACGCTCGCCGCCATGGCGATAGCGATACATCCCCCCCACCGGCAATAGGACAGTGTCATTCTGATAGGCCTGGCCGTGCAATTCGCGCAGTTTGTTTTCGATGCCAATGAGGCCAATGCCGGAAATGCGGCTGGTCATGCCGGGGAAGAAATCGGCGACCAAGGTGCGCGACAGGCCAATGGCCTCGAAATTGCAGCCGCCGCGGTAAGACGACAACACCGAAATGCCCATTTTCGACATGATTTTGAGCAGGCCTTCATTCAAGGCCAATTTATAACGTTGCAGGCAATCATGCAGCGGGCGGCTGCCGCACAAGCCGCGGCGGTGGCGGTCGGCAATCGTCGCCTCGGCCAGCCAGGGGTTGACCGTCGTGGCCCCCACCCCGATCAACACCGCGCAATAATGCACATCCAAACATTCCGCCGAACGAATATTGAGCGAGGTAAAGGTACGCAGGCTTTGCCGCACCAAATGCGAATGCACCCCGCCCGCGACCAAAATCATCGGCAAAGCGATGCGCCCCTCATCTTCATGTTTGTCGGACAAGACCAAATGTTTTTTGCCGCCGCGTATGGCTTCTTCGGCCTCGCGCTGCACCCGTTTAAGGGCATCCCGCAGTGTTTCGCCGGATTTTTCATGTCCCTGGTGATGTCCCTGTTTATGTCCCTGGTGATGCCCATGTTTATGCCCCTGGCCTGGTGCATGACCTGGTGCGTCGCTGACCGCAAAAGTGCAGTCGATTTCCGCCACATCTTTGCCCAAATAATGACGCATATGGGCAAATTCCTGGTCGGTTAAGATCGGCGATTCCAATTGGATCAGGTGGCATTGGCTCTCATCCTCTTCGAGAATATTGCCGAGATTGCCGAGGCGGGTACGCAGCGACATCACCCGCCGCTCGCGCAAGGAATCAATCGGCGGATTGGTGACCTGGCTGAAATTCTGGCGAAAGAAAGAATGGAGACCGCGATAACGCTCGGACAACACCGCCAAAGGCGCGTCATCGCCCATTGACCCCACCGGTTCCTTGGCATCATCAACCATGGGTTGCAGTACCAATTCGACCTCTTCCATCGTCCAGCCCACCGCCAACTGCTTTTTCATCAATTTTTTCCGCAGTTCGGCATCTGACAATTGGGATTCGGGCGATTTGGTTTTGCGACCGGGCTTAGATGCGGCATTGCCGTCGAAGCTGGGGGGGTCTATGGCGGCTTGATGCGACGCGCGGACATCGAGGGAAAAAATATGCTGGCTCCAGGCGGCGAAATCCTGCCGCCGCGCCATGCGGTCTTTGACCTCGTGGTCTTTGTAAAGCCGCCCTTCTTCGAGATTGACGGCAATCATTTGCCCTGGCCCCAGCCGCCCTTTTTCCACAATCAAAGCCTCATCCATCGGCACCAAACCGATTTCCGATCCCGCCACCATCATGCCATCATGGGTAATGACATAACGCAGCGGGCGCAGGCCATTCCGATCCATCCCCGCCAGCACCCAGGTGCCATCGGTGCCGCAAATGGCGGCCGGGCCATCCCATGGCTCCATAATCGCATTGCCATAGGAATAGAGATGGCGGTGGGCTTCGGGCAGATTGGGATCGTCATGCCGCCAGGCTTCGGGCAGGCACATGACTTTGACCATCGGCAAAGGCCGCCCGGCCCGCACGATCAATTCGGCAACATTATCCAGCACCGCCGAATCCGAGCCACCCGGTTGAATCACCGGCAAAATATCGTTAATCGCCTCGCCAAACACCGGGGCGGCCATGCGCGGCTCGTGACAGGCATTCCAGTTAATATTGCCTTTCAAGGTATTGATCTCGCCATTATGGGCCAAAATCCGGAAAGGCTGCGCCAATTTCCAGGTCGGGAAGGTATTGGTCGAATAACGTTGATGGTAAATGGCAAAGTTCGAGACAAAATGCGGGTCCGACAGATCGGGGTAAAAAGCCGCGCATTGCTGCGCCAAAAACATGCCTTTGTAAATGACCGAGCGGCAGGACAGCGAGCAAATATAAAAATCATTAATCCCTGCCTCGGACACGCGTTTTTCAATGCGGCGGCGGATGATGTAAAGATGATTGTCAAATTGTTCGTCGCTGACGCGGCTGGGATGTTCGATCAAAATCTGTTCGATTTCGGGGCGGCTGGCATTGGCTTTGTCGCCGCAAACCTGGACATTGACCGGCACTTGCCGCCAGCCATAAATGCGATAGCCGTAATTCAAGATTTCCGATTCGACGATACAACGGCAACGTTCCTGGGCATCCAAATCGGTGCGTGGCAAGAAAATCATGCCGACGGCGATGTTCTCGCCTTGGCTGTCCTCGGCTGGGGTCTGGCGGATGCGTTCCAAATAATCGGCAAAAAATTCCTGCGGAATTTGGATGTGAATACCCGCCCCGTCGCCGGTTTTGCCATCGGCATCCACCGCCCCGCGATGCCCCAAGGCCGCCAAAGCCCCCAAAGCCGCATCGACAATTTTGCGCGATGGCTTGCCATTCATGTCGGCAACAAAACCAACCCCGCAGGCATCTTTTTCATCCGTTGGATCATACATGCCGGTTTGGGCCAAACGCTTGGCTTCGGCCTGATATTCATCGACATAGTTCGAGGAAATTTGTTCAATGATTGCTTGGGTCATGGCGGTTACTCTTGTTCGTTTTCGGGTGGTTCGGAATCAAAATCTAAATCATCTTGCAATTGGTCACGGTAATTTGTCTGATCCGATTTTGTCGCATCATGCCTCATCATTGGCAGGTTCAAACGTTTACCCTGAAAAATTTCTGCCAAAGTAATGACCTGTAAGCGGTCATCTTCTCGATTAAATTGGGGGTGACGATATTTTCCGGCCGCCGCAATTTCTTTCAGCATAGATTTTGTCGGCAAATCTATGCTGATAAGAAATCCAAATTCTGCCTTTTCGCGCAGGCGATCTGAATTTAACGTAGCGAGTGTGGCACGATTTGACGAACCCGATTTGACCTGGAAAATCGCCTTGCCGTTGGTTTTGTCATCGATCAGAAAATAGGCAACGCCATCAACGCCTCCGTCCGCGCCTTTTTTCTCGTTAATCCGCGCCTGATTTTTGCAATAGGTCAAAATCGCCCATTTCTCAAATTCCTTGCGGGTTTTGTCATCTTTGCGGTTGGCGAGGGCGATGGCTGAATCAAGGTCACGCGGAATACCATCTAATTTGATGTTTTTTTCAATCTCCGGCCATTCGTCTGGATAACGGTCTTCCAGCCGTTTCAAGACCAAACCAATGGATTGGTATGTAATGTCGATACCTATCCAATTTCGGTTTAATCTTTCAGCCACCGCCACAGTTGTGCCACAACCGCAATAAGCATCTAACACAACGTCACCGGGGTTGCTGCTGGCCTGGATAATTCGTTCTAGCAAGGCTTCGGGTTTTTGCGTCGGATAGCCAAGCCTTTCCGCACTATCAGAGCCAATTGACGGAATCTCAAAGACATCTCGCGTATATACCATTGAATATTGTAGGCCGTTCGACTCGTCGATTTGGAAATCACTCTTTTTAAAGCCATATTTATGCATCATATATGACCGTTCCTTCTGGGCATTGAAATTCCAGACATCGCTTTTACTGTAAAATAAAATGACATCATGTTTACGGGCAAACCGTTTCTTGGTTGCGCCGCCAGTTCGGTAACTCCATATGATTTCGTTCTGAAATTGCCCATGACTGTGCTTTCCGCAAAAAACACTATCGCACACGAGTTTGAGATAATGGCTTACGTTCGGATCGCAATGTAAATAAAAGCTTCCTGTCGGTTTTAGGACACGATGAATTTCAACAATCCTTAGGGTTATACTAAGGATATATGCGAATAAACCGCCATGATTTAAGACTTTTTCTAAGCCTTTGATAAGCTCGACAGTTTGTTCATTTAATTTCCCTGAATTTAAGTGAGCAATATCATTTATCCATTCCATGGCAAGGGCAGACTCATCACCCCATTCCCAGGTATCGACAAAGGCCTGGGCTTGGGCTTTATCTTCATTTCCCTGGTTATTGTAAATTTGAAAATAATTACGTTTAGAGTTAAAAGGCGGGTCGATATAACACAAATCCACCGACGCATCGGCAATTTTGTTGCGCAATACCTCCAGATTATCGCCGTAATAGAGGCGGCGGTTAATTTTAGGAATTGTGTTCATGAGAGTTATCCCCGTTCCTCAATACGAGATCTTTATGCGTAACGTAATTCACAATTTCGTTTGCCTGGCAAAAACCGGTATCATGTCATCATAACTTTACCGCTAAGCCACTTTTTTTGCCCTGACTGAATCGGCCTGCACATATTGGTGTATTCCCAATGCGGCATCGCGGCCATCTTTGATCGCCCACACCACCAAACTCGCGCCGCGCGCCATATCACCGGCGGCAAACACACCTGGGATGCTGGTCATTTTGCTGACCGGGTTAATTTCCACCTGGCCGCCGCGCGTCACCGCCAAATTGGGCAGGTTAAACGCCAGCGGGTAATTATCGGCATCAAAGCCCAAAGCCTCGATCACCAAATCGGCGGGCAATTCAAAGCGGGAATTGCTGATCACACTGGGGGATTGGCGGCCACTGGCATCGGGAACCCCCAAATGGATGCGGTGGGCGGTGAGGCCAGTCAGTCTATCCTTGCCCTCAATCTTCGCGCTGACAAAGCTTTCGGGGGCGGCGAGGAAATTAAACACGACGCCTTCTTCCTCGGCATTGCTGACCTCGCGCTGTGATCCGGGCATGTTGGTGCGGTCGCGGCGGTAAAGACACGTCACCGATGCCGCACCTTGCCGCACCGCCGAGCGCACACAATCCATCGCCGTATCGCCGCCGCCAATCACCACCACATTTTTGCCGGATGCGTTCAAATTTGGGTCTAATTTGCGGCTGACTTCGCCCTGGTGAAACCCATGATTGCTGACGCGGTTACAGGCGATCAGATAATCCAACGCTTTGACCACGCCAGGCAAATGCCGCCCTGGTATGTTAATGTTCCGCGCCCGATACACGCCGGTGGCCAGCAAAATCGCCGCATGTTGATGTTGCAAACTGGTGAATTTAATCTTTTGCCCGATCTCGGTTTGGGTGTGGATCACCGCCCCCGATGCCACCAACCAATCGATGCGGCGTTTGACGGCGGTTTTATCCAATTTGAAATTGGGAATGCCATAAGTGAGCAAGCCGCCCGCCTGGTCAGAACGTTCATAAATATGGGGAATATAGCCAAGCCTGAGCAACCGCTCGGCGGCGGCCAGGCCGGCCGGGCCTGAGCCAATAATGCCAATGGTTGGCTCATGCCGGTGGGGGGCGGTGATGGGTTGCACCCAATTATTGTCCCAGGCGGTGTCGGTGAGATAGGCCTCGACCGCGCCAATCGTGACCGAATCAAAGCCTTTTTCGATCACGCAATTGCCTTCACACAGGCGGTCTTGCGGGCATATGCGGCCACAAATTTCCGGGAAAGCATTGGTCGATTGGCTGAGGTGATAGGCTTCTTCGAGCCGCCCATCCGCCGTCAGCATCAGCCAATCCGGAATATTATTGTGCAACGGGCAATGCACTTGGCAAAACGGCACCCCACATTGGGCACAGCGCGAGGCCTGGGATTTGGCGGCTTCGGGGGCAAAGATGGGATAAATTTCATTGAAATCCTTGGCGCGGATGCTGGCCTCGCGTTTGGGCGGCGTCGCCTTGCTCAGGGCAACAAAACGCTGCATCGCCGCCCGTTGCATGGATGTTTTTGCGGGTTCGCTGGCGGTTGCGTTGTTGGGTTTGGCTTGCTCTGGGTTGGTCATCACGCGATTCCATTCGATGATATTAAAAAACGGTGGGGTAGCGGAGGGCGTTTTGATTTCTGGCTCGACGGGAAGCATGTTAGGGGTAATTTTTGCGCGTTACCAGAAAAATCGTGAGGTTGGTAATGGAATGGGACTAATTTTGTTAAAAATTTGGGCGATTTTGGCAGTTTTGGCGGATGGTTGGATTTTTAGGGGGGAAATTAGTATTGATTCGGGACTGTTTTTTAAAATGTAATTAAAGAGCGTCATTACCCGCCGCGCTAAGGAGAGAGCGTCAAAAAAAAAAGAGAGTCATTTCCCGCCGCAAAAAAAAGAGCGTCATTACCCGCCGCAAAAAAAAGAGCGTCATTACCCGCCGGACTGCAAGCGGGAATCCGCTTGCAGTCC
>JASGCR010000083.1 GCA_030054015.1 Candidatus Symbiobacter sp.
AAGCTTTTCTATCCCCCCCTTCCTAAGCAGGAAGGGGGGGTCAGAGATTTTTTCGACTTATTGAGACTTTCCTAAAGAAGGGGGGGTAAAACTAGACTTATTTAGACCTTCCTTAATTCATATGATAGGCTGGAAATTGCCAATCGCCACTGTAAAAATTTTGCACCAAACCCTTTTCCGTTTGTAACTTTATGCCACCTCCATCATTGATGCCAAGGAAAATCCCACTCTGGGCCGGGCGGTTGGCGGCGGGCGGCAAGGCAATGCTGTGTCCCAACGCAAAGGCCGCCGCCATCCAGGCCTCGCCAATCGGGGCAAAGCCGTGGGTTTGCCAAACGTCCAGCCAATGATCCAAGCCATAGGTTAATTCGGCCAGGATATTTTCCAGCGGCGGCAATTTTTGCTCGAGCCCGATCAAAGCCGAGAGATGGGTGGTGCGATATTCTGGACGCGGCGGCGGCGATGCCACCAAATTCAGCCCCACCCCAATCACCAAAAAATCAATCTCATGATAATTGATCCGCGCCGTGAGGTTTTCGTTTTGGCTCCGCGAAAATTCGGTTTCGACCAAAATTCCACCGATTTTGGCGGCGTGGCCGGTTTGGCGATCGACATAAAGCAAATCATTCGGCCATTTTAACTTTATCGCCGCGGGATCATGGCAATATTTTTGCAGCATGTGCTGACATGCCACCGCCGTGACCAGGGATATTTGCCCGGCCTGGCTTGGACTCAGGGCGCGATCAAACCGCGCCCGCGGGTATAACAGCAAGGAATAATAGAGATTGCCGGCGCAGCCCCACCAGGCACGTCCTTGGCGACCGCGCCCCTGGGTTTGGAGTCCCGCCGCCACGACCAGCGGATTTTTCCCCTCCCCATTATTTTCGCCCGATTTTGTCGCCGACCTGGTTGCCACCCCCGTCCCCGTTCCCGTCCCCGTCCCTGTTCCCTGGGCTAAAATTTTGGCACGGGCGTTGGTGCTGTCAATTTCGTCATACCAGACAAAGCGATAGCCCGGCGGCAAATTCACCGGTCTGGCGGCGGCGGCGGCGACGACCGCAGCCGCGTCAGAGGGTGCGAGATTACTCACTGCCTTTCCACAAATCTGTGGCCGCATGGCGCACCCAATCGATATAACCATTCGGCCATAAAACAAACCATAAAATCACCATGGCGGTGAGGCCAATCACCCAGGCCACTTCGCGCGGAAGCGGGTCAAGCGCACCCTTGGCCTGGGGCGGATCAAAATAAATTAATTTTATGATACGGCAATAATAATAGGCACTGACGACGCTGGACAACACGCCCACCACCGCCAAGGCAATCAAATTATTATCAATCGCGCTGCGGAAAATATAGAATTTCGCAAAGAATCCGGCCAAAGGCGGAATGCCCGCCATCGAAAACATAAACACCGCCAAGGCCGCCGCCAGCCAAGGATGATATTTCGCCAAACCCGCCAAATCGGACAATTCGTCCAAAGGCTTGCCGCCGCGCGTCATCGCCAAAATACAGCCAAATGTCCCCAATGTCATCGGCACATAAATGCCAAGATAGACCAAGGTCGCGGCATAGGCATCGGCATTATTGCCCGCCAAACCGATCAAACCATAACCCACATGCGAAATCGCGCTATAGGCCATAAGCCGTTTGATGCTGCGCTGATTAATCGCCGCCAAAGACCCCACCACCATCGAAGCCATGGATAAAACCACCAAAATCTGCCCAGCCTCGACGTGAAATTCCCCAAAAACCTCGACCAACAAGCGCATGATCACCGCAAATCCCGCCAATTTTGGCACCACGGCAAAGAAATTGGTGATCGGGGTGGGGGCACCCTCATACACATCCGGCGTCCACATGTGAAACGGCACCGCCGAAATCTTAAACCCAATTCCGGTAATGATAAATATCATGCCGATCAAGATGCCATAAGGCATAACGCCGCCATTTTGGGTGGCAATATTATTGGCGATGGCATCATAATTCAACGCGCCGGTAAAGCCGTAAAGCAATGACATGCCATACAGCAACAACCCGGAAGACAAAGCCCCCAACACAAAATATTTTAATCCCGCTTCGGACGAGCGCCGCGATTCCCGTTGCGACGAGGCCAAGACATACAAAGCCAGATTCTGTAATTCCAAGCCCAAAAATAAGACGATTAAATTATTGGCGGCCACCATTTGCGTCATGCCAATCACGGCAAATAACATCAAAACCGGCAATTCAAACATCGCCGCCTTGGCCCGCATCAGCCAACGCCAACCCACCAACAGGGAAAAACCCGTCCCGATCAAAATAAAGATTTTGACCGCATGACCAAACCGGTCTATGCGCAGCATTCCGGACAGAATCTCGTTGCCATCTGGCACGGTTTGCGGCAGGCTTGCCATCAAGGCCAGGGCAATGACCAGCATCGCCCCGCCAGCCAGCAGCCAATTTTTACGGTTTGCCGCGACGGCAATGGTCGCCTCATCTTTCATGGTTGTCTTGACCCCGCCGCCGCCCGCCAATGGCGCAATTTTCTCTCCCCGCATAAAGGCCCCGATCATCAGCAAGGATAAGGCCCCAAGCAAGAGGATTATTTCAGGCAGCAAGTATATTATGTCATGAAGATGCGGCATGATGTGATTAATCCTGGTCGGTCGGCTTGGCGATTATGCTTGCGCTTAAAGGCAGGCGGGTGGGTGATGGGGACAGATTTGATTGAGACAGATTTGATTGAGACAGATTTGATTGGGACAGATTTGATGGTGCCAGGCTTGATTGGGACAGGCTGGCGGCGGCGACCACCATCGGGTCTTGGCTTAAAACCGGTTTTTGCTGCCATTTTGCCCATTGGTGTTGGACGATAAAATCCGCAGGTTCGGCCTGGGCAATCGCCACATGGTAATTTTCGACCAATTTATCGATGCTGGCTTGCATCGGGGATAAAAAGCTTTGCGGATAAATCCCCATCCACAAAACCAAAATCACCAACGGGACAAAAAGAGCGATTTCGCGTCGGCTTACATCCCATAAATCTTGTAAGTCTGCTTTGTCTAACTTGCCGAAAATGACGCGGCGATAAAGCGACAAGGCATAGGCCGCCCCCAAAATCACCCCCAAAGCCGCCAAAGCCGCCAGGATAATATGGATTTGATAGGCCCCAACCAAAATCAAAATCTCGCCCACAAAGCCCGATGTCAGAGGCAGCCCAATCGAGGCAAAGGTAAAGAGCATAAAAATCGCCGCATATTTCGGCATGACTTTAACGATCCCGCCATAACGCGCAATTTCCCGCGTGTGCAAACGGTCATAAACCACCCCGACACAGAGAAACAACGCGCCCGATACCAGCCCGTGACTGATCATTTGCAGCACCGCGCCTTGTACGCCTTGGCTGCTGAGGGTGAACAAGCCAATCGTGACAAAACCCATATGCGCGACCGAAGAATAGGCGATCAGTTTCTTCATATCCTTTTGCGCCAAGGCCACCAAAGATGTGTAAATAATCGCCACCACCGACAAAGTGAAAATAAACGGTGCAAATTCAGCCGAGGCGATGGGAAACATCGGAATCGAAAAGCGCAAAAAACCATAGCCGCCCATTTTAAGCAACACACCCGCCAATATCACTGATCCGGCGGTGGGGGCCTCGACATGGGCATCGGGCAGCCAAGTGTGAAACGGCCACATCGGTACCTTGACGGCAAAGGCGGCAAAAAATGCCAGCCATAAAATATATTGCCAATGCACCGGAAAACTATAGCCCAATAATTCAACCATATCGCTGGTGCCGGCATTGTGAATCATGGCCAAAATCGCCAGCAACATCAGCACCGAACCGGTCAAAGTATAAAGAAAAAACTTAAAGGCGGCATAGACGCGGCGTTCGCCCCCCCAAATTCCGACAATCAGGAACATGGGGATCAGCACCCCCTCAAAAAAAACGTAAAATGTCACGATATTTAACGCCGCAAACATGCCCACCATCATGATTTCGAGCAGTAAAAACGCGATCATATAATCCCGCACCCGCATCGTCACCGAACGCCACGAGGCCAAAATGCAAATCGGGGTGAGCAACGTCGATAACAAGACGAAAAATAACGAAATACCATCAATGCCGGCATGATAACGAAGGCCAAGTGCTTGAATCCATTGGTGATTTTCTTCAAATTGAAAACCAGGTAGCGTCGCGTCAAAGCCCGTCCATAACAATAACGACAATAAAAACACCAATCCCGATGTGATAAGTGCCACCCAACGCGGGAAATCGCTTTTCCACGAGACATGATGCGGGGCGTGATTTGGCTGATGGGCGTGATGGGCATCCCCGGACGCAGGGGCGGTTGCTTTAACATCTGCTCGCAAAAATAAAGGCGCAACCAGAATCACCGCAATCCCCAAAAGCGGCAAAAATGTGATCAAACTGAGTAAACCACCGTCAAACATCATCATTCCCCTGGTTAAAATATGCCGTTGCTTTGCCGCAGCAAAAACCAGCTAATGATCGCCACCAAGCCTATTAACATGGCAAAAGCATAGTGATACACATAACCGGTTTGCCAACCCGACACGAAACGCGACCCCAGGCGGGTTACCGCCGCAATCCCATCGGGGCCAAAGCGGTCAATGGTTTTCACATCGCCAGTTTGCCACAAAAACCGTCCCAGTTTTTGCGCCGGTTGCACGAACAGAAAATCATATAATTCGTCAAAATACCATTTATGGTAAAAAAAGCGATGCACCGGCGCAAACATATTCACGATGCGATGCGGCCAGCCTGGGAAAATCACATACAGCAAAAATGCGACCAAAATCCCGGCCCCGCCGGCCAGGCTGGGCAAAATCATCCGCCAACCCGATAACAGGCTGGTGCCGTACAGCATGTCGGCTTTGACCAGGGCATCATGATCGGGCGAGGCGACCAAGACATGTTGCCAGAAATCTCTGCGGGCTTCGCCCACGAACCATTCTTCGCCGTAATAGCCCAACAACAACGCCCCTGCCGCCAAAACGAATAAGGGCAATAACATCACCCAGGGCGATTCATGGACATGCGCCATCGTATGTTCACCGGCGCGGGAGGGGCCATGGAAAGCGAGGAAAATCAATCGGAACGAATAAATGGCGGTTAAAAATGCCACCAAGGTACCGACAATATAAGCCCAATTGCCAAATACGGTACCCGATGCCAAGGCGGCCTCTAAAATCGAATGTTTGGAGTAATAACCGGCAAAGGGCGGTATCCCCGCCAAGGCCAAGGAACCAATCCACATAAGGCCATAAGTCACCGGAATCAAACGCCAAATGCCGCCCATTTTGCGCATATCTTGCTCGCCGCTCATGGCATGGATGACGCCACCCGCCCCCAAAAACAGCAAAGCCTTAAACGCCGCATGGGTCACCAAATGGAACATCGCCGCGCCATAGGCCGACAAACCCGCGGCAAACACCATATACCCCAATTGCGAACAGGTTGAATAAGCAATCACTCGTTTAATGTCGAATTGGGTGAGGGCGACCGTCGCGGCGAATAAACAGGTCGCCGCCCCCACCACCGTCACCACATCACGCGCAAATTCGGCATGAGCAAATAAAGGCGACAGGCGGCACAGCATAAACACCCCCGCCGTCACCATCGTCGCGGCATGGATCAAGGCCGAGACCGGGGTAGGGCCTTCCATCGCATCCGGCAGCCAGGTGTGCAATCCCAATTGCGCCGATTTGCCCATGGCTCCGACAAATAACAACAGACAAATCAGGGTCAAAGCGGGGACATCATAGCCCACCAGGTTAATGGTGCGGCGGCTGGCTTCCTCGGCTCCATTAAAGACCGCGTCAAAGCCGATGCTGCCAAACAGCGAGAATACCGCCAAAACCCCCAGGGCAAAGCCAAAATCCCCGACGCGGTTGACGACAAAGGCCTTGATGGCGGCTTTGTTGGCAGAATCGCGCTCATACCAAAATCCAATCAAAGCGTACGAGGCAAATCCAACCCCTTCCCAGCCAAAATAAAGCTGGAGAAAATCATTAGCCGTCACCAACATCAACATGGCAAAGGTAAACAGCGACAAATAAGCCATAAAACGCGGACGCGACGGATCGTGGCTCATATAGCCAATCGAATAAAGATGTACCATCGCCGAAACCGATGTCACCACCAAAATCATCACTTCCGACAAACGGTCAAGCCGCAGCGACCAATTGACCGTGAACGAACCCGAACTCACCCATTGGAAAATCGGGATGATCTTGACGTCATTTACGCCCAATCTATGGGTGACATCGGCCCCGTGATTTAAGGAAAAAGCAAACAGCATCACCCCCAATATGGCGGCGGTGAATATGGCCAAGGTGGTGATGATTTCGCTGTTGCGCGCCCCAATCCAACGCCCGCCAAACCCAGCAATGAGGGCCGCCAGTAACGGCAGAAAAACAATTAATATTTCCATCGGGAAACCCTTACCCCTGCATCATATTGGCATCGTCAACCGCAATGGTGCCGCGGTTGCGAAAATAAATCAGTAAAATGGCCAAGCCTATGGCGGCCTCAGCCGCCGCCACGGTCAAAATGAACAAGGCAAAGATTTGCCCGCCCAAATCACCCAATTGGTGCGAAAAAGCAACGAAATTAAGATTGACGGCCAATAACATAAGTTCAATCGACATCAGCATGACGATGACATTGCGGCGATTGAGAAAAATGCCAAACACGCCCAAGGTAAACAAAACCGCCGCCACCACAAGATAGGGCGCAATCGAGGTCATGGGCAGGGTGATAAGGCTTGCCAAAGATAAACCATTGCTCATTTTTTGGTGCTTTCTTTGAGGGGGTCATAGGGCGTGACTTTGACCAGATGTACGCTGTTGGCGGGATGACGCGCCAATTGTTCGCTAATGACTTGGCGACGCACCCCGCCGCGCTGCCGCAAGGTGAGGGTGATGGCCCCAATCATCGCCACCAACAACACCAACCCGGCCAATTGGAACATCAGGAAATATTTGGTGTATAAAACGCGACCAATCGCTTCGGTATTGTTGATGCTGGCGGAAATCCGGTCACCCACCTCGGTACTGAACCCATTCTGACCGCTGGCATTGAACCCGCCGCCATTGGGCTCATCCTCCGCCGTTTCGCTATCGAGCGGGAGATTTTCGGGGTTATTCTCATCGGCGGTGGATTTGGATGTACCCTGGGGTGTACCCTGGGTCGTACCCTGGGAGGTGGCATCATTGCCAGGCGGCAGCGCGGCTTCATCCCCCGCCAGTTTCGCCTCGGGCTCGTCCGAGGCGAGGGACTCGTTATTTTCGGGAGTCGGGCTTACGGTGATGTTGTTGTTGCTTTGGGTATAGCTGAAATTATGACCATACATGCCCCCCACCAAGGCCAGTTCGACCAACAGCACCAACCCCACCGCCAAGCCAATCCGGGCATAATTTCTCGCCCCCTGGCGCAATTCGCGGAAATTAATGTCCAGCATCATCACCACGAATAAAAACAACACCGCCACGGCCCCGACATAGACAATGACCAAAATCATCGCCAAAAATTCGGCATGCAAAAGCACGAACAAACCCGCCGCATTAAAAAATGTCAAAATCAAAAACAAGACCGAATGCACGGGATTGCGCGCGGTCACCACCATCGCACCCGCCGCAATCGCCAACAAGGCAAATAGGTAAAAAGCCAAACCTTCTAATATCATGTCCGCGAACCTTAAGGATTTGAGAGGGCACCATCGCCATTGCTAACGATAGGCCGCGTCTTTTTGTAAATTGGCGGCGATTGCCGATTCCCATCTGTCGCCATTGGCCAATAGCCGTTCCTTGTTGTAAAACAATTCCTCGCGCGTGAAGGTGGCAAATTCGTAATTTGGCCCCTCAACGATGGCATCAACCGGGCAGGCTTCTTGGCACAGGCCGCAATAGATACATTTGGTCATGTCTATGTCATAGCGGGTGGTGCGGCGGCTGCCATCATCCCGCGGTTCCGCCTCAATCGTAATCGCCAGGGCCGGACACACCGCCTCGCATAATTTGCAGGCGATGCAGCGTTCCTCGCCATTGGCATAACGACGCAGCGCATGTTCGCCGCGAAACCTGGGCGACAATGCCCCCTTTTCATAGGGGTAATTGATGGTGGCCTTGCGGCGGAACATATAGGAAAAACTCAATCCCATGCCGCGCAATAATTCCACCAATAAAAGTGATTTCGCACTTGCAACGAAATTTGACATAACTCACGTGATCCCAAAACAGAGCATTGGCCCCAATCCGCACCAAGGCTTTTATAGGCAGGTCTGAACAGGTCTTTTAGACCCCCCCTTCCTGCTTAGGAAGGGGGGGGTAAATAAATTTTCGACTTATTCGGACACTCCTAAAGGTAGGTCTGAGCAAGTCTAGTTTTACCCCCCCTTCTTTAGAA
>JASGCR010000084.1 GCA_030054015.1 Candidatus Symbiobacter sp.
AAGCAGGAAGGGGGGGTCAGTACGACTTAATCAGACCTTCCCTAAGCAGGAAGGGGGGCAGTACGACATACTCAGATTTTCCTTAAGGCGGTTTTAACGATAAACGACGCTTGCATCAAGCCTAGAAAATCCACTATATCAGGTTGTAACGCTAATGAAGCGACCTGGATGGTTCCCTGGCGGTGCTTATTGTCGCACGCCCAGGTCGTCTGCCCTTTTGCAAGAGAGTAAGGTTCTAAAGTGAGACAAATCGCCCCCCTAAACGCCGCAAGTCAAGTACGCCGTTATCTTAAATTGGTTTGTTGGTTGCTGGTCGTGCTGGGTCCCTGCTGTTTTGGATCGGGTGTGCGCCAGGCCACGGCCGCAACCGATGACGCTGCCGCCAATCCTGCCCCCGCCGCCGCCACCAAAACCAGCGAGGGGAAAAACCCCAAACCCGATGCCAAGCACGATAAAATCGCCAAAATTCGCGTGATCGGGCAACAACGCATCGAAGCCGCCACTGTTCTCACTTATTTGGATTTACAGCCCGGCGACGAATTCGACCAGCATGTGATTGATCGCTCGCTCAAAAAATTGTTCGATACCGGATTGTTTGCCGATGTGGATTTGGTACGCGAAGGCAATGACCTGGTGGTGAAATTGGTCGAAAATCCGATCATTAACCGCATTTTGTTCGATGGCAACAGCAAATTAGAAACCGATAAATTAAAACAAGAACTCCAATTGCGCGAACGGGCGATCTACACCAAAAGCAAAGTCCAAGCCGATTTGGAGCGGTTGCAAGAAATTTACCGCCGCACCGGCCGGTTTGATGCCGAAATTGTGCCGAAAATCGTGACATTGCCGCAAAATCGCGTTGATTTGGTGTTTGAAATCAAGGAAAATAAAGCGACTTTGATTGGCGGCATCCGCTTTATCGGCAATAATCGCTTTAATTCCAGCATCTTGCGCAGCATCATCCAAACCCGCGAATCGCGGTGGTGGAAACTGCTGGCGACCGAGGATAATTACGATCCCGACCGCGTCAATTATGACCGCGATTTGCTGCGCCGGTTTTATCTGAGAAATGGATTTGCCGATTTTCGCATTTTGTCCTCGGCGGTGGAATTGTCGCCGGATCGCAGCCGGTTCTACATCACCTTTACGATTGAGGAGGGCGAGCGTTACAAAGTCGCCGCCGTAACCATCGACTCCGCGATCAAGGAACTCACGCCAGATAACATGATGCCGTTTGTGAGGACCCAGGCCGGTGATTGGTACGATGCCGCCGCGGTGGATGATTCGGTCGAGGGTTTGACCCGCCAGGCCGGTACGCTTGGTTATGCCTTTACCATTATTGAACCGAATATTGACCGCGACCGCGCCCATCACACTCTGGCCATCAAATACAGCATTAAACCCGGCCCCAAAGTCTATGTCGAGCGCATCAATATCACCGGCAACGTACGCACGTTTGATTATGTGATTCGCCGCGAATTCCGCCTGGCCGAAGGGGATGCCTTTAATGGCACGCTGTTAAAACGATCGGAACAGCGCATCAAGGATTTGGGCTATTTCGCCAAGGTTGAGGTCACGAATCGCCCCGGCTCGGCCCCTGACCTCACCATTATCGAAGCCCGAGTCATCGAACAATCCACCGGTACGCTCAATTTTGGCGGCGGTTATGCCACCAATAACGGGCTGTTTCTTCAGACCGGCATGACCGAGCGCAATTTTGGCGGTACCGGCCAGACCGTCAATGTCAATGCCCAATTATCGGCGGTGAATCAACAATATGATCTTTCTTATACCGAACCATATTTTCTGGGGCGGGATTTGTCCTTAAGCGTCAATGTTTTCCGGATTGTGCAAACGGTTGATACCAACCAATCTTATGCCCAAAACACCAATGGCCTCACCATTGGCACCGCCTATAGCCTGTCCGAGGAAGTGCGTCACGCCATCCGCTTTACCCGCAAATCCGACCAAATCAGCAATGTGCAATCGACCGCCTCGACCTATATCTTGCAACAAAAAGGCACCGCCCAAAGTGCCATTTTGGGGCAAGATATTACCTGGACGCGTCTTGATTCCAACATTAGCCCGACCAGCGGCCTTTATGTCTCGGTTGGGGCCGATTATGCCGGATTGGGAGCCAATATTAATTATTTGCGCAGCCGGTTTAAGACCGGAGGTTATTATCCCATTTTGCCGCGATTAATCGGCAATTTGCGGATGGAGGCCGGCAATATTTTTGGCCTGAGCAATCAATTGGTGCGGATTAACGACCGATTTTTCTTAGGCGGCGATAATTTCCGCGGCTTTGCCGTGGGCGGTGCCGGGCCACGCGATAGCTGTAGCGGCGACGTGTTGGGGGCCAATCGTTACTGGGTGGGAACGGCGGAGTTGCAATTTCCGCTCACCTCATCGGATGAATTGGGGCTGTCGGGGCGGGTGTTTAATGATGTGGGGACATCCTCTGGCCTCAATCTTAACCCGGCCGCGACGCCGACGGCGGGCTGTGCCAACAATAACAGCGTGGTGCAAAGCCCGGCCATCCGCGATTCGATTGGGTTTGGCTTTACCATTATCTCGCCCTTGGGTCCGATACGGTTGGATTTTGCCACGCCGCTTTTGCGTCAACCGTCCGATGCGACGCAATCGGTGCTGTTTTCCTTTGGCCAGAAATTTTAACCGGGAATTATCATCTGTGATGCTAAAACTGTGATGCTAAAACTGTGATGCTAAAACTGTGATGGTTACCTGGCACCGTTATGAAAGAATCGAGATTTTATGGCTGATCCGCGTTTTCACCCCCGCCAAAAACCGATTCGCCTCGGCGATGTGGTGGCAAAATTAGGCGACGAATTGGCCAATCCGGCCGATGCGGATTTCTCCGTCACGGATGTGGCGGCCCTGGACATTGCCACCGGCCAGGACATAAGTTTTTATCACGATGCCAAATACCGCCCGCTTTTGGCGACCACCCAAGCGGGAGCCATCTTTATCCGGCGCGAGGATATGGGCTTGGCTCCGGCGGGCTGCCGCCTTGTGATTGCCAAGCATAGTTATAAAAGCTTTGCCCAACTGGCGAAAATGCTGTATCCGCCGCCGGATTTGGTGCCAGGGCGGGCGGCCTCCGCCGTGATCGATGCCACCGCCAAAATTGGGGCCGGATGCCGCATCGAGGCCGGGGCGGTGATCGAAGCCGGGGCCGAGATCGGCGCAAATTGCCATATAGGTGCCAACAGTGTCGTCGGGCGCAATTGTGTCATGGGCGAAAATTGCCATATTGGGGCCAATGTCACGCTGAGCCACGCGATTTTGGGCGACCGCGTGCGGTTGCTGCCCGGCGCGCGCATCGGCCAGCCGGGGTTTGGATTTCTGCGCGATGGGGCGGCGTTTTACCCCTTGATGCAATTGGGGCGGGTGCTGATTGGCGCGGATGTCGAGATTGGCGCCAACAGCACGATTGATCGCGGCGCGTCAGGCGATACGGTGATTGGTGAAGGCTCGATGCTCGATAATTTGTGCCAGATTGGTCATAATGTCGTGCTGGGGCGCGGCTGTATCTTGTCGGGGCAGGTCGGGATTTCCGGCAGCACTGTGGTTGGCGATTATGTCATGATGGGCGGGCAGGCCGGCCTTGCCGATCATTTGACCATTGGCTCCCAGGCCAAAATCGCCGCCAAATCCGGCGTGATGCGCGATGTTGTGGCCGGGGATACCGTGGCCGGCATTCCGGCCCAACCCATCCGCGAGCATTTTCGCCAAACCGCCTGGCTCAAAAAAATGAGCATAAAGGGGGAGAGGTGATTCTTGGGGTTGACGATTTGCGATTTTATGGTTATTGCTTGCTTTAGGAAGGTCGGAGTAAGTCTTTTAGACCCCCCTCTTTCTAAGCAGGAAGGGGAACTATATACATAGCTAGCCAGAGCTGAATAAACTCCTCATTCCCGCCGCGCCTAAGCAGGCGCGGCGGGAATGAGGGAGTGTTTTTTTAGCCATGGCTAGTCACGTATGTAGCTCCCGCAGGAGGGGGGGGCAGAGATTTTTTTTCACTCATTCAGACTTGCCTTTAATTGGTGAAATCCCGAATCGCGCGGGCGCATAGCTCAGTTGGTAGAGCAGCTGACTCTTAATCAGCGGGTCCAAGGTTCGAATCCTTGTGCGCCCACCAGTTTTTGATTTCCCATATGCGCATATGTGCATATGGATATAGATCGAACCACCGCTAACTTTGGAACAAAAGCGTTAAAATATCGGGGGCATGGTTGGCGATGGCCAGGGATTGAGTGGCCAATTCTTGCTTTACGTGTAAAGCGGTGAGTTCCGCACGCGCTTGCGCCAAATCAGTATCCACCAGCGATCCCAGGCCAACCGACAAAACATTGCGGATACTGGCATTGAAATTTAATTGCTGACTGATTTGACGGTTAAGCGCACCGATGTAATTCAAGACGGTTGAGGTGCTGTTTTCAATCGCGTCGAAAGCCGCATCGCTGCTAATAAAGCTTTGTACCGATGCCGATACCGAAGCCATCGAGGCACTGCCACCGCTTAACCAGCCATTCCATAGGTTCAATTGCGATTGGATGCTGGTCAAGGTAGCGTAAACCGAATCCGTCGTCGTACTGGCAACTGCTGCCGCAGCGGTCGCGGGCGGGGCACTAAAAATAAGCGAGCCAGGATTCCGCCCGGCGGTATTGATAAATTTGAACATACCGCCGACAATGTCATTGCTATAAGCAGTGTCTAGGGTATAGGTCCCGCTGACAAACGGCGTAACCGTTGCCCCAACGCCGACGGCAATTGCGCGTTGTACATAAGGGAACGATGACCAGGTAAAGTCAAAGCCACCCTGACCTGTGGTGGTATAGACCCATCCGCTGTTTGCAAAGGTATAATAAATACCATTAACCGCCGTTGGATGTAAAATAGTGGAACGATCAGAAAGTGCGGCATTGAGGGAGGCGATGGAGGGAGTCGCCGCTAATGGCAGCGAAGCATTAAAAGCAATGATTTCAAGTCCGTTGGTTAAGGTGATCGTACCCCCCGCCGCTTCGGTATAGGTACCTCCGACCGTATAAGCGGTGCCATTTAAAGTGATAGACGTTGGCAGTGCAGCAAGTGATGTTGCGGTACCAATGGCGGTTGCCAGACCGGTTTGCGCCCCGGCTGAGGTAAGATCAACCGCCATATTGAGGTGAGGGTTAGACCCAGGGCTAGGTAAACCGTTAGATAATGATAAAGTCCATCCGGTTGTTCCCAGTAACCGTAAATTGGTTGTGTTGGAACTGACTGCTTCTATTGTCGTTATCGCCGACGAAGCAAGAAAGGTCGAAAGGGCGGTGATCGTCGGCGCGGTTACCGGAGATGGTGCCGTCGTCGTCGTGGTGGTGCTTGTACCCATCAAGGCAGCCGCACTGCCGGAAACGACAATGCTGTTGCCCGCACCATCCGCCAACAGGTTAAAGTTTTGGTTTGGACTCAGCAAATTGGTACCGTTGTAAGCCGACCCGACAATGCTGGCATTCACCGAAGCCACTAAATTGGTGTAATGTTGGACATACTGATTAAATTGGGTGGCACTCAGGCCTGAGGAGGACAAATGCGTGAGTACGCCGCGAATATCAGACAGGGTATTCGACACCGAAATTGCCCCAGCGTTGGCGGTTTGCACCGCCCCGATAAAATTACCCAATTCGGCACTGGCTGCGGCATTGGCAGCAATGTCGCCTCGCACCAATTGAGCCACCCCAAACACCGCGCCATTGTCAAAGGCATCGGCGACCTCGTGACCGGTCGAGATTCTTTTTTGCACCTGGCGCAACTGCTTTTGCATCACAATTAAATCTTGTAACGCGATATAGCTACCCGGATTGGTGTTTAACGAACTGACCACATTTCATGCCCCCCGTCGTTAAACCTATCATTACAAATCCCCTCTTAAATTGCAAGCAAAAATGAATCTATTGCAATTAACAACACGTGAATTAAAACCATCATTTTGCGACGGCGCGTTGCCCCCACGCCGCCCTCATCCCCCCAAGGCGATGTCATAAAATTCATTTTGCACCGCGGTCAAGGCGGCTTTGGCGGCATAGATTAAGGCCAGGTCTTGTTCGATGGTGGTGCTGCCGCCCTGGTGGTGGGCATTATTGACCATGCGGGCGGCGTTGCATAATTCATCCAATCCTAACGAGCCGGCGGTTCCGACCAATAAATGGGCGGTTTGAAAGAAAATGGTCTTATTCCCCGCTTGGGCGGCGTCGCCAAGGTCGCTGATCGAGCGGGCGAAATGGCGCAAAATCTCGGCAAATTTCGGCTCGCCCATCATGCCGCGCAATTGATGCAGGCCGGACAGATCAATGGCATTGGGGCCAGGGGTGCTGGGCAAATTTGGCTGATTTTGGGTGGGGGAGGTAAATTTCTGGGTCATGTGGTGCAACCGCTCCAGCAATATCTTAAAGTTAAGAGGTTTGGAGATATGTTCATCCATGCCGGCGGCCAGGCAGGCCTCGCGGTCGCTGGCAAAGGCACTGGCGGTGACGGCAATCAAAGGCGTGGACTGATTGGGGCCGGACTCGCGGCGCAAGATGCGGGCTATCGTCACCCCATCCATATCGGGCAAATTCATGTCGAGCAATATGGCATCAAATTGCCGCTCGCGGCAGAATCTCAGGGTTTCGCTCGCATTCAAAGCCCCCACGACGCGGTAACCGGCGCGGCGCAGCATCTCGCTGATGACCATTAAACCGGCCTGGTCGTCATCCACACAGAGTATGTCGCCCCGCGGCGCGGCGGGGTCGGGGAGGGGGGTCAGCAGCGACTCGCGGTCGAAATTTTCATAACCGAGATAGGGATTGCCCTCGGCATCGCGCGACGAGTCCAACCATAAGGGCATGACCAGGCTAAAGGAAAATTCACTCCCGACCCCGACCTGGCTGGTGATACGCAATTTTCCCCCCAAGCGGTGCAAGATTCGCCGCGAAATCGCCAGGCCCAAACCCACGCCACCGGCTTTGCGGCTGGTCGCGTCATTGACCTGGTAATAATCTTCCCCCAATCGCTCCAGCCGTTCGGGCGGAATGCCGGGGCCGGTGTCTTTGATCGAACAGACCAGACGGATGGTGGGTTCGATATTCGCAAAAATCGCGGCAGTGACGATGATGTCGCCGCTGGTGGTATATTTAATCGCATTGTTCAGCAAATTATTAATCACCTGGCGAATGCGTTCGGCATCCCCGATCAGATGTAAATTGGGCGGCCCCGAAAGAACGCGGCGCAGATGCAAATTTTTAGCGCGGGCTTTTTGCTCGAAGGTCGTCACCAGCGGGTCAATCACCGATTCGATGGTGAAATGACAGTCGATCAAGGGAATATGCCCCGCCTGGAATTTCGACAATTCCAACATATCATCCAGCAAGCGCACCAACGAGCGGCCACTCGATAAAATCGTATTGACATAATGGCGTTGCTGGGTTGCCATCGCCGATTCTTGCAGCAATTGCGCCAACCCCACCATGCCGCTGACCGGGGTGCGAATTTCATGCGACAACATGGCGAGAAAATTATTTTTCTCGGTCAAAGCTTGTTCGGCCTGGGAGCGCGCCAATCGGAGTTCCAATTGATCAATGACCTGGGCGGCCAGAGCCGCAAAGGTTTTCTGTTCATTTAGGCTCAGCGGCGGGCGGGGCTTGGTATCCGCCAGACACAACGTCCCGACCCGCCAACCATCAGGGGTAATGAGCGGCGCCCCGGCATAAAATCGTATGCCGCCTTCGCCCTCTACCATCGGCCAGCCGGTAAACCGCGCATCGGCCTGGGCATCCGGCACCACCATCACGCCATTTTGCAGGATGGCATAACTGCAAAAAGATTGATCGCGGGGGATTTCGCATATGGATAGGCCGCGCCGGGCTTTGAACCATTGGCGTTCCTGGTCGATCATCGAAATGGCGGCAATCGGCGCGGCAAAAATTTCCGCCGCCAAATCGGTCAGGCGATCAAATTCCGGTTCAGGGGTTTCGCTTAATTTGGCATAGCGTTCGATGGCTTGGTTCGGCATAGGCGGCGTTGGTGCGGCGATATAGCATCTGGTTGCGCCTGGGCTGTTTTTGCCAGGGCTGTTTTCGCCAGGGCTGTTTTTGCCTGGGCTTTCGGCACCGAGATCGAGACGCTCTCTGGGAGGACTCTGGGCGACGGTCATAAGGGGCTGCCTTTTGAATTATGGTAAAGATTGTTGTAATGCAGCCTAGAAGATCATAATTTCGTGAATCATTCGTTAGCACCCACGGGGTGAGCGACCTCGCGGCGGTAGCGGACATTAAAGAGCGTCAAAAACAGAGTGTTAAAAAAAAAGAGCGGAAAAAAAGAGAGCGTCATTACCCGCAGATTTTTGCCGCGAAGCGGCATAAATCTG
>JASGCR010000085.1 GCA_030054015.1 Candidatus Symbiobacter sp.
TTCCTTAAAACTCCTGGGGGATTACCCGACTCGCCTTATTCGTTCCACGAATAAGGCGGCGGGTAATGACGCTCCCTTTTTTTGACGCTCCCTATTTTTGACGCTCCCTTTTTTTTCGCTCCCTTTTTTTTGACGCTCTCTTTTTTTGTGGCTTTTAGTACATATTCAAACCATCCCACTAAATCGGCTTCTTGGCGATGCCGGGGGCCAAACGAATGGTGATGTCAATTCGCTGCAAAGCCGAGCCATCGGGAAGGTCGGGAAATTTCGCCAATTGGATAAGGGCGGGATCAATATCAACCAATATTTCTTGTTCGGCCAAATAAAAATGGTGGTGGTCTTTGACATTGGTGTCGTACCAAATCCGCCCCGAATCCACCGACAGGCGTTTGAGCAAGCCCGCCGCCGTAAAATCATGCAGATTATTGTAAATCGTGGCCAAAGAAATCGCCCCCATCCGGCCATATTTTTGGCACAGACGCGGCCAATTTTGGTTGGCTTCGCTATGCAGCATCTCGGCGGTCACATGGCGGTCGCCGCCTTGCAACAACAAATCGACCAAAGCCAGACGCTGGCGGGTTGGACGCAAACCCACCCGGCGTAAATCTTCCCACGGAGTCGTGGCTAAATCCGGTGACATCGCTAAATCCGGTGTGGTTGCTGAATAGGATTGTTTCACATCATACCTCATATCCCTATTCTGCCACAAAACCCGTAAAGAGGCAAGGGCAAACCGCGTGTTGCATGATAATTCACGCAACAAGCCTGGCGTTTATGTGACGGCATCTTGCATATATAATGAAAAACTGTTAATTTGTACAAAGGTTCAAATTTTGGCGACAGCAGAGTGTTAAATTAGGAGGAAATCATGAAAAATCACGCACGCGTGGTGATTATCGGTGGCGGGGCGATGGGGGTCGGGCTGCAATATCATCTGGCCTTGGAAGGCTGGACCGATACCGTCCTGATTGAAAAAGGCGAATTAACGTCGGGTTCGACCTGGCACGCGGCGGGGCAGGTGCCGCATTTTAATGGCTCGCTTAATACCACCAAAATTCATCTTTATGGCACCAAACTTTATCCGAAATTGGAAGAATTGACCGGCCAGGCGGTGTCGTGGCATGGATGCGGCGGCATACGCCTCGCCACCAATCAAAACGAAGTCGATTGGTTCAAATATGTTTATGGTATCTCGAAATTGGCGGGCTATGAATGCGAGATTATCTCCCCGTCCGAGATCAAAAAATACCATCCCTTTGTCGATACATTTGGCGTGATTTGCGGGTTTTATACCCCGCATGACGGCCATGTTGCCCCGGCCGATGTCACCAATGCCATGGCCGCCGGCATCCGCAAAATGGGGGCCGAGATTATCCGCCGCAACCGCGTCACCGATGTCAAATTGCAACCCAATGGCGAATGGAAAGTCTTTACCGAACAGGGCGATATTACCTGTGAACATGTGGTGAATTCCGCCGGTTCTTATTGCGATGTGGTCGGCAGTTGGACCGGTCACAAAGTCCCCATCGTCAATATGCTGCACCAATATTTCATCACCGAACCGCTTAAGGAATTGATCGACCTGGCCCCAGAATTGCCGGTCATACGCGACCCGTACGCTCATGCGTATCTGCGCGAAGAAACCAACGGCATTTTGGTCGGGCCGTATGAAACCTCGACCGCTCATGTCTGTTGGGACGGCAAACCGCCATCCTGGGATTTTGAATCCGAATTATTGCCCAATGAATTGGAACGGGTTTTCCCCTGGCTTGAACGCGCGGGCGAACGCATTCCGTTATTCGCCAAATATGGCATTAAACGCATTGTATCGGGCGCGATTACCCACACGACCGATGGCAATTATCTGTCCGGCCCGGCCCATGGTGCGCCCAATTATTGGATGCATTGCGGCGCGTCAATTGGCGTCGCCCAAGGGGGAGGAGCCGGCAAATATCTCGCCCAATGGATGGTGCATGGCCAGGCCGAGATCAATATGCGCGAATATGATCCGCGCCGCTTTGGCGATTGGGCGACGCAAGATTATGTTCACCAAGTCGCGGTGGTGGATTACCAGCATATGTATACCTGTATGCCGCCGAATCACCAACATCATGTCGGGCGCGATCTGCGCAAGACCAGCCTGCATGACATCTTAAAGGCCGAGGGTGCCCAATTCGGGCAAATATTCGGCTGGGAGCGGGCGCGTTGGTATGACAAAAATGCCCTGGGCGCGAAATACACCAATGAGTCGGAGATTCTGGGCTATAAACGCACCAATGCCTTTGCCGCCATGCGCGAAGAAGCCAGATGCGTCCGCGAGCGCGTCGGTTTGATGGATTTATCGACATTCTCGAAATTTGAAATCACTGGCCGCGATGCCCATAAATTTTTGGAACGGATTTGCGCCAATAAAATCGCCAGCAAAGATGGCGGCATCGTCCTCACCCATTTGCTGAACCAAAATGGTTTCATTGAATCCGAACTGACTGTCACCCGCCTGGGGCCAGAATCGTTTTATGCTTTGTCGGCGGCGGCGGCGCAGCATTATGATTACGACCAATTAACCTGGCGCAAATTGCCCGGCGAGCAAGTGACCATCACCGACAATACCGATAAATATGGTACATTGGTTTTGGCGGGGCCGCGGGCGCGTGATACGTTGCAACCGATTTGCGATACCGATTTGTCGAATGCGTCGTTCCGCTGGCTCACCGGCAAAATGGCCAAGGTCGCGGGCTGCGGCGTGGTGTTGCTGCGCGTCAATTATGTCGGTGAATTGGGTTGGGAAATTCATTGCGACATGAAGGATATGCCGAAAATCTATGCCGCCTTGCGCGAATCGGGCAAGCCGCACGGCATTGGCTTGTTCGGCACCTATGCCATGAATTCGTTGCGGATGGAAAAGGCCTATCGCGGTTGGGGATCGGAACTCACCAACGAAGTCGATATGATTGAAGCATCCATGTCACGCTTTTTGCGTTTGGACAAGGGGGTCGATTTCATGGGTCGCACCGCGACATTGGAGCGCGAGAAAACCGGCCCGCGCATGAAATTGGTCTATCTGGAACTGGATGAGGGCGATTGCGATGTGCTGGGCAATGAACCGGTTTATTACGGCGATAAATTGGTCGGCATCACCACCAGTGGCGGGTTTGGCTTTGCCGTCAATAAATCGCTGGCTTTTGCTTATGTCGAACCCACGATTGAGGTCATGCACAATCATGTCGAGATCATGATGTTCAACGCGCGGCGCAAGGCGCGGCTCATCCCCGATCATGGCATTTATGATCCAGAAAATCTGCGGCCACGGGCTTAATTATTATTGGAATAATCGGAAATGATAGGTGGGCGTCTTTATACCACGATTTTGCTGCGGCGGGACGTTGCAAAAACGAAGCTATGGGCAGATTTAGAGCCGAATCTGTCCAATTTCCGAGCCAGGTTGCAAGAAATCTTTGCGACTATCGAACCAACCACCGAAATAAGCGAAGCCAAAACCGAAGATAATCTCATCATCCCAATTCTGACCGAATTGGGATGGTTGGATTATGACCGGCAAATTCCCGCCGATGAAAAACACCGCACCGATATTCCCGATCTGTTGCTTTTTGACAATGCCGAGGATAAGAAAACCGCCCTTCCCAACCAAGGGGCTGAGGCCTATCGTCATGGCCTGACCTTTCTTGAGGTCAAAAAATGGCAAAGAATGCTTGATCGCAATTGGGCGACTGAGCGCGAAGTTAAATTCGACGACCCCGAAGTACCGTCCAGCCAAATGCTGCGTTATATGTCGGCAGTGGCGCGGGCAAGCAATTATAACATTGAATTTTCCATGCTCAGTAATGGGAGGCAATGGCGGATATATTGGAATCGGGCGCGGTCAAAGGCCGAGGAATATTTCGAGGTCGATCTTCCGGTTTTGCTCGGTCTTACCAATTATGATGGCGGTGAAAATATCCTGGGCGAATTGCCGGGCATTCCGGCGATTGAGCCGGGGTCTGATCATGCCTTAATGTTGTTTTATGTGTTGTTTAACCGCCGAGCTTTTGCCTCAACCCAGGGGCGTATGAATTTCCTTGAAGAAATGGTTTTGGTCGCCCGTAACTGGGAACAACGGGTGAGCGAGCAATTGGCGCACACCATTTTGACCGAGACATTTCCGCGTTTGGTGCGCGATATGGCCAGGGCGGATGAACTGGCCAACCCAGGCGACGAAGAATGGCTCGAAGAATTACGCATCGGCGCGATGATTTTACTTTATCGCTTGCTGTTTGTGATTTATGCCGAAGATCGCGGTTTGTTGCCGATGGATAATCCATATTATTTTCAATACTCCCTACGCAATGTTCGTAAAGAAATTGATAGTAAATCACAAAAAAACACTAAGTGGAGCAAAGAGATATCATCAATTTATCCGAGTTTACGCTTGGTTTTTAATGCAATTGATAAGGGGAGTTCAGAATTAAAGATTCCATCCTATAATGGGGGGTTATTCGATGAGTCGAATTTCCCAATAGTTGATCGTATTAAACTGTCCGACTTTGACAGTGCAGCATTAATTCAAGCCTTGTCGGTCAGTCGTGAAAGCGATGATACAAAACAAGAAAAAATTTGGCTTAATTTCCGGGATTTATCAGTACAACATTTAGGTGGTATTTATGAAAATCTTCTCGAAAAGCGGCTTGTGCTTAGAGACGGCATAATTGCAGTCGAAAAAAGCATCTTTTCAAGAAAAGACAGTGGAAGTTATTATACACCGGAAATTTTGGTTCAATTGGTGATTGACCAAACGGTGGGCGAATTGGTGCAGGAGAAAATCCAAAATTTTGCAGATGCGGTTGCGATTGGCCAAGATAATACCGAACTGGCAAAAATTGACCCCGCCATTGCCATACTTGATCTAAAAATATGCGATCCGGCAATGGGTTCGGGGCATTTTTTGGTCAGTTTGGTTGATTATTTATGCGACAAAATCATCGAAGCCATGACCGAGGTAGAACGGCAAAAACCAGGCTATAAATCACATTTAGCAACCGAAGTTAATGAATTAAGAAAGAATATTATAGACGAAGCGGCCAAATTTAATGTCCAACTTGATGACAAAACCCTGGATGACAAACAAATTGTGCGGCGATTCGTCTTAAAACGCAATGTCTATGGGGTGGATAAAAACCCAATGGCGGTTGATCTCGCCAAAGTATCTTTGTGGTTACACAGTTTTACGATTGGTGCGCCACTCTCATTCCTTGACCATCACATTATTTGCGGCGATTCATTATTTGGCGAATGGGTGGGGGATTTATTGGATAAATCCGATTTATTTATCCATGATTTGGTTAAACAATCACTGGCCGCCATTCCGGAAATGATGGCGATTGAAACCACGCCAGATGCATCAGTTGCGGATGTTAAATTTAGCAGCGAACATTATCTCAATGTCCGGGCCAAGACCAAACGCCTTGCCCGTCTGCTTGATTTGGTTCACATCAAAAAATGGCTCAGCGACAAAAGCCAAATGGGCAAGGTGCAACATATCATCGATAATCCCGATTATGGCCGGTTTAAACCTGGCGATAAATCGATTTTGGAAAAATATCTCGAAGATGAACCACAAACCGGCGATAATGTATTTAACCAGGCCTTTGCCACGGTGCGCCAATTGCAACGTTCCGAGCATTTTACCCATTGGCAAATCGCCTTTCCTGGCGTGTGGACGGATTGGGGACAAAAGCAAAAAATCGGTGGCTTTGATGCGGTGATTGGCAACCCGCCCTGGGATCGGATGAAATTGCAGCAAGTTGAATGGTTTGCGGAACGTGATATGAAAATTGCTTCGCAGCCCAGGGCATCGGATCGAAAAAAATTGATCGACGCGGAAAAGAATAAAAAGACCGTTCTTTATAAAGAATATTTAGCAGCCAACCAGCAAACCGAAACGGCGTCAGAAATTGCACGTCATTCAAAAGATTATAAACTTTTAAGCGGCGGCGATATTAATATTTATTCGCTGTTTGTTGAACGGGCGCAAAGTTTAACTCATGCCAAAGGCATGATTGGTTTGGTGACTCCAAGTGGGATTTATGCCGATCACACCGCCAGTCGGTTTTTCAAATCCATCTCCACTACCGGGCGGTTAAAATCTCTGTTTGATTTTGAAAACCGTGCCTATAACATTATTGACGAAAATAAACGCACGGACGAAAAACCCCAAACTCGATTTTTCCCCGATGTCCACCCGCAATTTAAATTTTGCGTGATTAATTTTGGTGGACCAAAACGGACATTTGCCGCGATAAAATGCGGCTTTATGCTCACCGCCATCGATGTGTTATCGACCAAGGAAAAACCCAAAGATGTGTTAAAACATGAACGGGTTTTGTCTTATACCGCCCAAGATTTTGATTTGTTCAATCCCAATACTGGCACCGCCGCGATTATTTACAATCAACGCATATTGGATATTACCCGTGCAATTTTTGCCAAAAACAACATAATTAACCGTCACTTGGCCGAAGGGGAGGTCAAGCCCTATCCGATTAAACAAAAAACCTTATTCCATATGACCAATGACAGTGGTTTGTTCAAAACCAAAGCCGAATTAATTAGTGATGGTTTTTATTTCACCAATAAAAACGTGATGAAAAAGGGTAAAATCGAGTATTCCCCCCTTTATGTTGGTAAAATGATTCATCATTTCGACCATCGTTTTAATTCGGTGGGAGTCAATCCCGATAATTTGCACGTCAATGCCAACAGCATTCCCACCACCCAAAGCCAACACCAAGACCCTAAATTTAACGTGACGCCTCAATATTGGGTGAATAAAGATGATTACCTAGAATTAACCCAGGGGTTAAAATATTATCTTGGATTCCGCGATATTACCAATGCCACCAATGAGCGCACCATGATTGCCACGGTCATCCCAGCCTATCCTTGTGGGAATAAAATTCCACTTTTAATGCCAATGGAGAATGTTGAAAACTACTCTGAAATTTGCGCCTTTTTATCCGCGAATTTCTCAAGCTTTATGTTTGATTTTTGTGCGCGGGTAAAAGTTCAAGGTACAAACATCAATTGGTACATCCTTGAACAATTGCCCGTCATCCCGCCCGATATGTATCAACGCAAATTTGGCGAGCTCACCGCGGGGGAATTGGTCACAAATCACGTGGTGGAATTGACCTATACCGCCCATGATCTCGAAGATTTTGCCCGTGATTTGGGGTATGGTGGCCCTCCCTTTGCCTGGGACGTGGAACGCCGCCGCCATTTACGCGCCCGCCTGGATGCGCTGTATTTTCATTTATACGGTCTGTCATATGACGATGCCGCTTATGTCATGACCACCTTCCCCATCGTGCAAAAAAATGACGAAGCGGAATTTAACGGGCATTTCCTAACCCGCGATTTGATTTTGGCCTATTATAACGCCCTCGCGGCGGGCGATGCAGAATCGGTGATTCAGTTCTAATTTCTGCATCGCTTTCTGCTGCGTTACTGCAACGGGGAAAAATCCGTCGGCAGGGCGATGGTCGATGTCATATGCTCAATCGCCACCTCAACCCCAACCGGCGGCCAGCCCCCGCTCGCCACGGCTTTGCGGCGGATGTCGCTGCGATTCTCGAACGACGGATACGGCCAGAAATGGGTAAACCCCGGCCTGCCATCCAATGTGTAAAACGCCCCCAACATGGGCGATAATTTATGCCGCGCCGCAATCCGATCACGCAAAGCATCCTGCCAAATCGCCAAACCACCCGGTTGAAATTGATACGTACGGATTTCGTATAAAGGCCCCAATTTGACCACCGAAGCCGCGCCGCCCTCAAAAAACGTCTCGATATCGGGCAAAAAGGAAAATTTCTGGTGTGCCGCCAAATTGTAATAAACCAAATGCTTGCCCACCCCAAACGGATCGCGCGCGGCAACAATCCGCTCGCGCTCGGCTTGGAACGAGTCCATATCGGGGAATCCGCGCAGGCTATAGATTTTATTCAATTCACCGATTTCGCTGGTGAAAACACCGAACAACCGCCCGCCCCCGTCTTTGCGGCCAAAATAATCCCGCAAGGCACCGGTGATGGCGGGCATCGCCCCCACCCGACCCAAAAATTGCCCAATTTCATAGATCATAATGTTGCCGCTTTCTTTTGCTGATAAAACTGTCTTTTACTGATAAAACTGTGTATGGATGATTCTTAGGACATTTTCTGGCGGCAAGCCAGAGATTTTTACAATATCCTCCGTGTCCTAAAGAATTCCGATTCTGACCCCCCCTTCCTGCTTAGGAAGGGGGGGATAGAAAAGCCAGAATTTTTGTTAAAAAATTCTTGGCTTTTCTTGGGG
>JASGCR010000086.1:0-2725 GCA_030054015.1 Candidatus Symbiobacter sp.
TATCCGTGTTCCACGGATATTTCGGCGGGTAATGACGCTCCCTTTTTTCCGCTCTTTTGGCGGGTAATGACGCTCCCTTTTTTCCGCTCTTTTGGCGGGTAATGACGCTCTCTTTTTTCCGCTCTTTTGGCGGGTAATGACGCTCTTTTTTGACGCTCTTATCCTAATCCAACCGGCACCAAACCGGCGTGTGGTCTGAGGGCTGCTCCCACTGCCGCGGGGTGCGGTCAATGCCGCAATCGACCAGGCGGTCGGCCAAAGGCGGCGACAACAGAAAATGATCGATGCGCAACCCCTCGCCGCGCGACCAGCGACCGCCCTGGTAATCCCAAAAACTATAGAGCGTGTCATCAGGATAGCGGGCGCGAATGGCATCGGTCAGTCCCAAATTGACCAAACGGCGAAATTCGCGGCGGGTGTCGAGCCGAAACAAAGCATCATCCCGCCAACCCACCGGGTCATAAAGGTCACGCGCGGTCGGGCAGACATTAAAATCCCCCGCCAGCAAAAATTTTTTTTCCGAGGACATCAATTCCTGCGCCCGCGCGGTTAAACGCTGCATCCAGCGCAGTTTATAGTCATATTTAATAGAATTTGATTCTGTCGTACTATTGGTCGCCCCGCCTTCATCCGTACGGCGGGAGGGATTGCCATTGGGCAAATACAAATCACCCACCCGGATGCCCGCTATATCCGCCTCTAAATACCGCGCTTCGGCATCGGATTCATCAACATTTTCTTGCCCGCCGCTTTCATTTACGCGGCGGGTTGACAACCCCGCCTGCACCAGATTAATCGGGTGGCGGGCAATAATCGCCACGCCGTGATAGGCTTTTTGCCCCAAAATCTCGACCTGATAACCGTCGGGCAGCGCATCACGCGGGAAATCCGCCGCCTGGCATTTAATTTCTTGGAGCATTAAAATATCCGGCGCGGATTCAGTCAGGTATCTATGAACATGACCGGCACGGGCGCGAACCGAATTGACGTTCCAGGTGGCGATAAGCATGGCGTTTCATTCACATTGAAAAACTATTGCCACAACCGCAACCGGTTTTGGCTTGCGGGTTTTTGATTTGAAAACTGGAACCCGCCATATCTTCAACAAAATCAATCACCGATCCGGCCAATAATCCAAGCGAGGTTTCATCCACCACCACCCTTGCCGCGCCATTTTGATAGACAAGATCATCCCCCGTCACTTCGGGGTCAAAACTGAAATGATATTGAAAACCGGAACAGCCGCCCCCCGCCACGGCGATGCGCAATTTCATATCCGGCGCGGAATCGCGCGACAAAATCGCGGCAATCCGCGCGGTGGCAGCAGAAGTCAGATTAATTTGCGGGGCAGGCGACATATCCGGCATTTTTTTACCCTCTCATCCAAGCGAGCATTACGGCGCAAGAACATATTTAAGGCAATTACCCCCAAAAATCAACTCTGACGTTGCGGCCACAGATAATGCGACAATAGGGCCAAGCCCGCCAAAATGATCGGGTAATAAATCGCTACCCCGGCAAATAATAAAATCACCGTGACAATGATGAGGCTTAGACCCGCCAAAATTTTATGCCCCAATAAAGGCGATAATCGCCACAAAGAAGCCGCCCCCACGGCACATAACAGCAATAAATTTTGCCCCGCCATAGCAAAAAGGTGATGGAAATTCGGAAACAGATTGGCACCATCCAAGCCCAAAACCAGCACCAACAAACCCGTCACCCAAAAGATAGCCCGCCTGGGCGTGCCATCATGGGTGGCGGCAAAATAGGCCGGAAGAATCCGATCCCGCCCCAAGGCAAAAACCAAACGCGATACGCTAAAGATCGCGCCAAATAAATTGGCAAAGATAATAAGCCCAACCACCAAAGCCACCAGATATTTACCGCCCTCGCCCAAAACCGGCCTGGTCAATTCAACAAAGGGGGAGGTAAAGCCGGTTTTTAACCCCGCCAATTGGATAATTGCCGCCAATAAAACATATAAAAACGTGGCAATGACAAAGGAAATGATCATCGCGCGGGGATAATCGCGGCGGGGGTTGATAAAATCCTCGGCGGCATTGGCCCCCACTTCCCAGCCGGTAAACGCAAAGAAAATCATCATCAGTGGGGCAAAAATCATCGCAATGAAGCTTGGCTCCAAACTCGCAAAACTGGGAAATAGAGTCGGGGCCTGGCGGTAATCAATGCCCATGAGCGCAAGCCCCATCAACACCAATAATATTACAAGCAGACTAGAGCTGATCGCGGTCATCACCCGCCCCAAACGCGACCCCGCCGCAACATGCAAAGTCACCGCCGCAATAATCAGGCCAAAGCCATAAAAATGCGGCGAGGCCGGCCATACCGCGTCAAGATAATACCCTCCGGTCAAGGCTATCGACGGCAAACCCAGCACCACCGCCCCCAAAAACCAAAACGCGGCAATTCTTTGTCCCCTATCCCCAAATGCCCGCAACGCATAATGAGGTATCCCCCCCGCATCCGGGAATTTTTGCCCCATAATCATGAAAACCAACACAAACGGCAATGCCAGCAAGCCGCACAACAGCCAGGACAGGATCGATAGATTGCCCACTTGTTGATAGGCCAGGCCTGGCAACACGAGCAATCCCGCCCCAATGACAATGTTCAGAAAGAGCGAGACCCCACTGGCGGTGGTCAAGGATTTTTTAAGCTGGTTCATTTACTTGCCTTGATAGTATAATCTACTTGCCTTGAT
>JASGCR010000086.1:2825-8187 GCA_030054015.1 Candidatus Symbiobacter sp.
AGTATAATTTACTTGCCTTGATAGTATAATTTACTTGCCTTGATAGTATAATTTACTTGCCTTGATAGTATAATTTAAGTGTGTGCCATTTGCGATCCATTCAGTTCGAGTCTGACCCGTCATCAGAGGGTTCCTTCAATCAATTCATATCCCCTTCCAAGCATGGCTTTTATACCACCAAGCATTACATTTTGTCCACTCACGACAATATTCATCACGCCTTGCTTGCGCACGGTGTAATTCAAGCGTACCACCAATTTATGAACTACATTATTCCCGTGAAAAATCAACAACAAAGACGCCCCCTCAGGGTGCGTGATATCCAGTAACACCGCGTCTGGGTGTTGCAAATGGTGGGGTAGATTTTTATACCATTCCTTTGGCAAAGGCCTGCTTTTTTTAGGACGCAGGGTATGACGCGCATCAATATCACGGATGGATATTTCATTTGTATCTGGCATAAAACCAAATTTTTGAAGGGCAAAAACCCATTCTGGCTTTAATTCCCCCACTGTTTGGGCTACTCCATTGATTTTGGCATTTTCTGCATCAGATTCATCAACAAATTCGCTGAATTTTATCGCGGTCATTATGTTAGCCTTGTTATTTTATCACCGATGGTCTTGACGCGGCGATTTGGTATTTTAGTTTCCCTGGATTTGTATATCACAGTTATTTATAAACTAACAAATACCCCTCAAAAACACAAATTTTTTTTTCCTTGCAATTTTTGGCAAAAATCCGATAATGAAATTACCTCTGATATTGTGTACCCCGATGGGGAAGGGGGCGTCGGGCAGAAATGCCACCGCTGATGTCAGTTCGAGTCTGACCCAGTATCAGAGGCTACCTTCCAATAAAACCTGTGCCTTTATCATTGCAATTATCATTGCAATGGCACCGCCCACGCCCTATAATGCCAAGGCACTCAGAATTGCGTAAGGGTTTTCTGTCTCGACAACAATTATGTTTCATACAAAATCATGATCACGCCGCTCGCCCATAAATTACCGTTACACCAGGCCAGTTCGGCCCAGGCCAGTTTGTCCCAGGCCCGCCATAATATGGTGGAAAGCCAAATCCGCACCAACAAAGTCATTAATCCCGATGTCATTGCGGCGTTTGCTTGGGTTGAGCGCGAAAGATTCGTCCCCGATGCCCTGGCCCAGGTGGCCTATCTTGATGATGATTTGCCCATCGACCCTGGGGAAAATCCCGCCCGATATTTGCTGGAGCCCATGGTGTTTGCCCGCCTGGTTGAGGCCGCCGCCATCACCCCATCGGATGTGGTGTTGGATTTTGGCTGTGGTTGTGGCTATGGCAGCGCGATTTTAAGCCGCCTAAGCCATCGGGTACATGCGGTTGACTGGCAAGAGAAATTTATCACCCTGGCCCAGGCCAATCTCGCCCGCTCTGGGATTAACAGCATCACGCCCCGCCTGATAAAATTACCGCTCCCAAGCGATAAAATGCCAGAGCCAGAAAATTGCCTCGAATTGGAAGTAATGGGGAAATTTGATGTGATTTTGATTGAGGGGGCCATGGCCCACATCCCCCGATATTTGCAGAATTTGCTGACACCTGGCGGTCGCTTGGTGGTCATTGAGCGCAGCCACGACCGCACCGGCACCGGCCAGGCCATACTCATCGAACGCATTGATTCCGGCCGCGGGTCAAACGCGGCGGTCTATTCACGGCGGGTGTTGTTTGATGCCGCGCCGCCATTTTTGCCCGAATTTTTACCGGCCAGGTCCTTTCAATTTTGATTTTGACCTTGGCGGGGAGTCGCGATTAGAATTAATCCTATGCGTTAATCTCGTAAAACTTAAGGGGTCAGAGCAAGTCTCATGTCAACCATAAATTGTGACACAAATCGGTTAAAACCGGCGCATTTGCGGGCGATTTTCTTGGGGGTGATGCTTATGGGGGGCTTGGGCAACCCACCCCAGGCCGCGGCCGAATCGCTGATCGATACCCTGGTCAGTACCTATCAAAATAACCCCACCCTGGCGGCTGAACGCAATAATTTCCGCGTCGCCGCCGAAAGATTAGGCCAGGCCCAGGCGCAAATCTTTCCGACCCTAAGCGCGACGGCATCAAGTTCCTGGCAACAACAACAAGCCCAGACCCTTACAATTAACTCCCAACCCACCAATTTGACCGCCACCGTTACCCAACCCATTTTCAAGGGGGCGGTGTTTTATGGTTTATCCGCCGCTTATGATGCGGTAAAGGCGGCGCGCCAACGTTTGGATCTGGCCGAAGCGAATCAATTCTTGGCCGCAGCGACCGCCTATTTCAATTTGGTGCAGGACAAGGCCACCCTCGAATTACGCGCGAATAATTTGCGGGTTTTAACCACCCAATTAGAATCGGTGCGTTCTCAATTTCAAATTGGGCAATTGACCGTCACCGATGTCGCCCAGGCCGAGGCAGCGCAACAAAATGCCGTCGCCGCCAAATTATTGGCCGAGAGCAATCTGCAAATTGATCGCGCAGTATATTTGCAAGTGGTGGGACGCTTGCCCGATGAAAAAACCAGCAATGACGATACGATTCCGGATCAATTGCTGCCGCATTCACTTGAGGAGGTGAGTGAACAGGCCCTGCGCCGAAATCCCGCGATTCTGGCGGCACAATTTGACGAGAATGTCGCCCGCTCTGGGGTTGGGGTCGCGGCCAGTGCCTTGCTGCCCTCGGTCAATTTGGTCGGAAGTTACGGCATTCAACGCCAAGCCAACCTAAGTGCGGTGGGTTTTCCCATGCAAACCTCGAAGGTGGGACAAATCTCGATCCAGGTCACGGTGCCGATTTATGACAGCGGTTCAAGCTATTCTGCCGTGCGGCAAGCGCGGCTTACCGCCAATCAATCGCGTCTGGCCGCCGATGCCGCGCTTAATCTTGGGCTGCAAAATGCCATGACCTCTTATCAGCAATTAACCTCGTCGCGGGCGCAACTCATTTCGCTCGATGCCGCGATCCGGGCCAACCGCATCGCCCTGGATGGGGTAAAACGCCAGAATGAGGTTGGCACCTCGACCGTGCTTGATGTGTTAAATGCGCAACAGGCTTTGCTTAATTCCCAGGTGCAAAAGGTGCAAACCGAACATAATGCCCTGATCGCTGCTTACCAATTATTGCTGCATACGGGTCGTTTCTCGGCTAAAGAATTGGGCTTGCCGGTCGAAAATTATGATGCCGATGGTTATGCCGACCAAGCATCATGGAAATTTTTTGGGTTTGGTGATCCGGTACCCGATGCCACCCACCCGTAGGAACCTCCGAACAAGTGCGGTACCTTGCCGCAATGGGTTTAACGTTACATTAGGATAAGGCGACAACCATCGGTTTTTTCTGAAAAAAATCTTGGCAAACGCCACAAGATGTTCTATGGTGTCGGAAAATAGGTTCAAGTTTTCCGAAAATAGGGATATTAATGTGACGATGCAGCCAAATCCGGGCATGATGAGCAATAACGGGGGAGGTGCGGGCATACCGCAACCGCCCTCGATGGAGGAATTGCTGGCTTCGATTAGGCGGATCATCTCTGAAGAATCGAGCGGCAAAGCCAATCCTCCCCCCGCCCATGAAGCCCAGAATGCCTACCAACCGCCGCATCATTATGCGCATGAGGGGGAATTTTCCCGGCCCGAAACCGGCTATGAAGACCGGCCTCAAAATGGGCCTGGCAATGGTTACGAATTGCCGGATTTATTGCCCGATTCGCCGCCTTTGCCTTCTGATCCCCGCCATGATTTGGCGCGGTCACCCAGGAATGCCAACGACCCCTGGGCGATCGAAGAAAGCGAGTCGCTGGTCTTGTCTTCGGCCATGATGCAGCAAGCCCGCCCCGACCAGGGTTTGGATGTCGATGATTACAGCAATGGTCAATTTCATGCCCAGGGGCGGCGCGAGCCGCGCTTGGATCAATTCCCCGCCAAAATGGCATCGCCGCCGCAACCCGCCCCGGCGATGGCTGAGATGCCGCCGCAACCCGAATTATCCGCTTATGCGCCCTCCCCCAACCCCCGTGCTGATAATTTCCGTACTGATAATTTCCGTACTGACAAAATGCCCAATAGCGATAAAATAAATGGGCATTTTGCGCCATCGCGGCCGGATGGGCAGAATTTTTCAAACCGCATGACCCCGGCGGCGGACGAGAAAATTGGCGATTTATCGGCGGTTGATCTTGGATTTTCGTCGACCATAGCCGATAATGATTTTTTTGACACCCATCCGGACGAGCTGGCCCGCGCCGCCAAACATAATAAAATGCAGCTTGATCCGCTCGCGCCCGCTGGTCAGGAAAATCCTCCCGAAGATGATGCGGTCTTATTAAGCACCATTTCCGAACCCCTGGCGGATTCGCCGCGGCCGATCAATCCCACGAGTCCGGGTGTGACCAAATTTTCCCCGTCCCGCGATGGTGGGGCGGCGGGGAAGATGACCGTCCCGCCGCTGCGACGGGCGGAGGCGGGTTTCGCCAAAAAATCCGAATTTTCCATTGATTTTGGCCCCAAAGCCGCCGCGCCCGCAACATCGGTAACGCGCGATCCCTTTGCCGCGTCGGGTTTAGAGCCATCCCTGTCTCAATCCCTTGAGGCCGAAATCAATCAAATCGCCCGTGACGAGGGTTCGGGCCTCCCAAGCGGGGCCTTGGGCCATCCCGATTTGACCATCCTGCCCGCCGCGCGGCACCAGGATGCGACGGAATTAACGAGCGACGAATTGCACCTCACCCGGCAAGATGTCCCGCCTCTCACCACCAAATTGGGGCAAAATGATGCCACGCCGCATTTAATGATGCGCGAAAATGCGCCCGATCCTTTGATGCAGGCCGAGCATATCGGTATGGATTCGGTGCCGGCCTCGGCCCTGGGATATGATCCTGGTGCCTCGCTGTTATCGCGCGAAGCCCAAGATGCAACCGCCCGCGCCTTTGCCAAATTATCCAACGTCACCGGCGAAGAATTTGAACGCACCGCCCGCAATGAATATATCAACGATCACGCCCGCCGCGGCATTACGGTCGAAGAAATGGTCATGGATGCCTTAAAACCCGCGATGCAGGAATGGCTCGATCTGAATCTGCCGCGCATTGTCGAAATCCTGGTCAAAGACGAAATCAAACGCGTCTCCCCCCGCAAGAAATAAAAGAGCGTCAGAAAAAGAGCGTCATTACCCGCCGAAATATCCGTTACACGGATATTTCGCGTCGGGGCCTGTCCCCCGCCCGTGACGTAAGTCACGGGTCGGGGGAAAGCCCCCAGGAGTTTTATTCCTTCAATTCCTGGGGGATTACCCAACTCAGACTGCAAGCGGATTCCCGCTTGCAGTCTGGTGGGTAATGACGCTCTTT
>JASGCR010000087.1 GCA_030054015.1 Candidatus Symbiobacter sp.
AAAAATTCAAGCTTTTCTATCCCCCCCTTCTAAAGAAGGGGGGGTAAATAACTTTTCGACTTAATCAGACCTTCCTTAAAAAGCTCGGTCGGGTCGCCAATAATCGCGCAAATGTACCGGCCAATGCCAGGGGCGGATCACGATCAAATCAAAGCGCAGCGTGTGATGGCTATAACCGGGATGCTGCGCCAGATAAATTTGCGCCGCCCGCTCGATACGCTGTTGTTGCCGCCTGGGCAGACCGGCATAGGCCTGGTCAATTTCCGGGCGGGCCTTGACTTCGATGAAGGCGACAACATCGCCGCGACGGGCAATCACATCGATTTCGCCGAGCGGATGGGCAAAACGCCGCGCCAGAATTTTATAGCCGCAACAGCCAAGATAAAACGCCGCCAAAGATTCAGCCCAAAATCCCCGCCGCCACCCCTGTTTACCGCGTTTCTCACGCATATTAGGAGTCATCGTCATTTTCATTTTCCTTTGGCGGCGAAGCATTCTCGCGGGTTAAGGCCAGGGCTTGCAAGGCCAGGGCCTGGGCATAAACCAACCGCCGCGGCAAGGCCAAATCCTGCGTCACTTTGGCAATTGCGGCACGGGGAGTCAGGGTCGCCAGGGCCTGGCGCAGGGCGGAATCGATGTACGCCAATGATTCTTGGTGCCGCACGGCCTGCGCGGCGGGGCTTACGGCGGCGGCGGGGGCAATCACCAGTACCATCTCGCCGCGCGCGGTGTTTGGCGTGGGATCGTCGTCATGATCCGGCTCATCGTCATGAGCCCCAAATTCTGCCGCCAATTCGGACAAAGTACCGCGATGGAATTGTTCAAATTTTTTGGTCAGCTCGCGGCCAATCACCGCCGAGCGATCGCCCAAAATCCCCAAAATCCGCGCCAAATTTTTCCCCATCCGATGCGGCGAGTCGAACAAAATAAGGGTGGTCGGCACTTGTTGAAACGGGGTGAGTTGCCGGTGTAAATCAATCGGTTTGCGCTCGGCAAAACCCAAAAAGGTAAAAGGCATGGCGGCAAACCCCGCCGCGACCAAAGCCGCCAAAATCGAAGATGCCCCCGGAATCGGCGTTACCGGAATGGCGGCGGCGATACAGGCCTGCACCAAAGACAGACCAGGATCAGAGATGAGCGGCGTTCCGGCATCCGCGACCAAGGCCACCCGCGCCCCGTTTTGCATCGCGGCCACCAATTCGGAATCGAGCCGCGCCGCCTTATGCGCGTCATAGCGAATGCGGCGCGTCGCAATGCCATAGGCTTGGCAAAGTTTGGCGGTAACCCGCGTATCCTCACACGCCAACAGATCGACCCCGCGCATGACCGTAATCGCCCGCGCGCTCAGATCGGCGAGATTGCCAATGGGGGTTGACACCAAAAAAAGTCCCGCCGTAAGTACGGGGCTGGGCGGTACTGTCTTATCCGTCTTATCCGTCTTATCCGTGTCAATTTGCGGTTTATTTTTCAATTTTTTCCTGTAAGTTCCGAAAAACGATGCGGCGATATGTTATAGTGCTGCCCAAATGGGGTAGAAGCTAAAGCCAAAGCTTCGGGCCAAGGCTTCGGGCCAAGGCTTCGGGCAATGCACCCAACCCGACCAGCATAACAAAGGCGGCTTAGACTGAAAAGGTACGATGAATGCAGCGTCGCAGATTTTTATTTCGCAAGCTTAATCCCAGCCCATATGGCCGCGTTCTCGCGGCAATTTTGGTGCTGTTGTTCGCGCTCACCCCTGGCGTGCCCGCATTGGCCCGCAATGCCGAGGATGGCTCGGTCGCCAGTGCGTCACTGATTAAATATCGGGTGGCGTTGCTGGTGCCGCTCTCTGGCTCGGATGCCGCGATGGGTCGCGCCTTGCTTGAGGCGGCACAAATGGCGGTGTTTGATTTTACCGATGCGCAATTTGTCTTGTTGCCCATCGACACCGAGAAAGCGGGCGGAGCCAGAGCCGCCGCCAAAAGAGCCCTGGATGCCAGGGCCAGTCTCATCATCGGGCCAGTTTTCAGCAAACAAGCCGTCGAAGTGGCCGACCTGGCCAGCCGCCACAATGTCAATGTCATTACTTTTTCCAATGACACGGCGATTGCGGGGGGCAATTTATTCGTGTTTGGCCTCGCGCCCTCGCAAACTTTGGAGCGCGTGTTGGGCTATGCGGTGGCGCGTAATCTCAGCCGTTTTGCCGGTTTATTGCCCGATGATGCTTTGGGGCAACGCTTAATGGGAAATTTGCGCCTCTATGTGGCGGCGTTAAATGCCCAGATTGTGCGCGTCGAGCAATATCCCAGCCAGACCCGCGATTTCACCGATGCGGTGAAACGGGTGGCCGAATTTGACAGCCGTTTAATGAGCAAGGCGGAAATAGCGGCGGCGGCAGCGGCAGCCCAAAACGCCAATAATGCCCCCGGACAAAACAGCGATAAAAAACCCGATAAAGTGACCGCGCGGAACAAAGATGCCCAGAAACGGGCCGAGAAAATGCAAACCAACCGCCCGGTGAGTTATGATGCCTTGGTCTTAAGCGAATCCGGGCAAAGATTGCGCAATTTGGCTTCGATGATCCCGTACTTTAATATTAACGTGGCCGAGACCCGTATCATCGGGGCCACCTCCGCTTGGGATGACCCAAGTTTGGCCAGCGAGCCTGGCCTGGCCGGGGCCTGGTTCGCCGCTCCTGATCCTGCGGGTCGCCGCAATTTCGAAGAGCGTTTTGCCAAAGCTTACCGCACCAATCCCCCCCGTATCACCAGTTTGGTTTATGATGCGATGGGGCTGGCCGCGTTATTGGCGCGTAAAGCGGCCAAAAATGGCGAGAACGAGGCTTTTACCGCCAATGCCTTGCGCAACCCCAATGGTTTTAGCGGGATCGACGGGATTTTCCGCTTTAACAGCAGCAACAGCACGGATCGTGGCCTGGCCGTGTTTGAACTGCAAAGCCGCAAAGGCGTGGTCATGATTGAACGCGCCCCCGTCAGTTTCGCCACGACCCCATAGGGGAAATTCCTCAAATCTTAACCAACTTGGCCGCATTATAAGGAAATTTATCATACTTGAAGGTTTAATTGGTGGTCTTATGCTCAGTTTTGCCGCCCTTTATTGGATGGCGATTGGTTGGTCGATCTATGGCACCGTCCTTGGGATAGAAAAGCTTGTTTAATTGATGGGTGATCTTAACATAAGATCAAGACTTGACCTCCTGAATATTCTATTGATTTGGGCGTGACGCTGTGCTTTAATAAAAGAAAATATTAAGATAAAAAATTATTACTTTTTATTTGAATTTTATATTTAAGGAATTTTATCATGGCTGGAGTTTTACTTGGTTTAATTACAAGTTGTGCCGTCTTTTATTGGGTGAGCATTGGTGGGGCGATCTATGGCATTGTCTATGGCATAGAACAACTTCTTTGATTGACATTCATCACGCCTTGACGGACTTGGCCTCGCGGTAACGCAGATAAGACAATACCGCCAGGCCCAGGATAATGAAAAATATCCCACTGGCGCGGAGAAAATCAAAGGATTCTCCCACCACCAGGACGGCCGATACCACGCCCGACACCGGCACCAACAAGGAATAAGGCGCGACCACCGAGGCCCCATAGCGGCTTATCAGCCAGCCCCAACCGGAATAACTGATACTCGTCGATATATAGGCAATGAACAGCACCGACACCAGGGTCGTCCAATCAAAGCCCAAAACCGCGTGCCAGATTAGGTTTGGCCCTTCAAATGCCAAGGTCAATGCGGCAAAAAATGGCAAGGAATACAAGGCCATCCAACTGGTCGTGGCCAGCATATCCACCCGCCCCAACCGCCCCATCATCAGATTGCCAATCGCCCAGGAAAAGGACGCCAACAAGGCCAAGAAAAACTCCACCAAGGTGACATCTTTGTCGCCCGCCATGCTTTGGCCAATGCAGTATAAACCGACCAGGGCGATGAGGATGCCAATGAGTGTGCCGCGGCTCGGCCATTGGCGTTGGGTCAGGCTGATCAAAGCAATGGTGAAAATAAGTTGGGACTGCACCACGACCGAAATCAGGCCCGGCGGAAAGCCCAATTTCATGCTGGTAAACACCATCGAAAACTGCCCGACATACATGAAAAACCCGAGCAAAGTCAGGGTCGTCCATTTAATCGGCGGGCGCGGGATAAACAACACCAACAACGCCACCGCCGCAAACCGCATAAACCCCAAAAATAACGGCGGCGAGCTGTGCAACCCTAATTTGACAAACAGAAAATTAATCCCCCACAAAAACGTAACCAAGATCGCCAGCAGGGTGTGATTGAGGGTCATAATAAATTTATTTCCAATTACATAAATATTTTATTTAGCCGATATTAAGTGTATCTCTAATTTTATGAATTATCTTTGCGGTAATCCCAAATTATCAAATACATCCTCAAAATCACTTAGGTCTTCCCCTGGTTTATTTTCCATAAATTCACTCCTGTTCTTCTCAAGTTCACTATCCATTACAAGATGATTGGTAAATTCAGAATTCCATTTTGACAATATTTCACTGTATTGCGGCTGTTCCTTGCCAAAAATAGGACATCCTTTGAAAAAAGGTCTCAGCAAATATTTATTTTTTTCATTAAAGACATCTTCAGACCGAGTCAGAACGGCATCCGTATCGCAAGCTGTTTTACCGAGCAATTTTTGCTCAGTTCCATCGATGTCAGTATAGGGCGATCTGAGCCAAAAATGCGGATAAAGTTCACTGCCAAACACACCTTTTAATGTCACGCCACCATCATAGAAAAAATTAGCAAAAAAACCAGTGTCTTGGTAAAGTTGTTCTTCACCCCGCCAATTATTTATGGCATTGCATCTTTCGCTTAAAGTACTTTTGTTTTTTATATTTTTGTCAATCAACGCCAATATATATGCAATTTCAAATGAAATCGGCACTTTGCGGTAATCTGCTAATTTGGTCAGCCGAAAGCCAACATCCATGGACGGGCCAATAAAATCGATTTGGCTTTGGTTTTTCGTTTCAAAAACATCGTACTGATTGGCAAGCGTAGGGGGGATTTGTTTCTTCTCGCCCAGCCTTGCAGGGCTTTTTTGGGCAGCAAATTCGGAGTTGACAATTGGGAAGCCGGCCAGCCAGATGGTCGCTTTGCCGTTTAAACGTTTATCCTTTTTTGCTGCGAAGGCTTTATCGATTTTTCCATTGTCGGATGAGTATCCCACGGCTTCACGATATTTTCGCAGTACCGATAAAAACATAGTTATCGCATGGAGAAGATGAGCAGCATCTTTCAGCAGCACGGTGTAAATAATTTCGTCGCCGTTTCTTTTCCAAACTTTTGGTTGATCCTCTTCTGAATGATAATAATCTAAATTCTTTCTATCGCAATAATTATTATATCGTATGATAGCTGAGTTCATTAAATCATCAAATAAAGAAAAGAAATTAAAAATGGGATCATGCCATTTGGGAAATGGGTTTATTTCCCAATGAAATTTGCCATGAATGGCTGCATCAAGAGGCAATATTCCCCCCTCTTGTTTTTCCGCCGTCGAGCCAATCAGATCGACGCTGAGAAACAAACGCATTTTTGGCTCGAATGCAGGCGGATTTTCGGGGGGATGATCCATTATGATTGGATTGCCTAGACGGGTTCTTCTTGAAATAGTCCAATTGACTGCCCAAAACATACAATCATGATCGGGGTTACGTGGAAATAATCCGCCAATAAATATTTGTTATAATTATATTCTTGGCATTTGTCCCTAAACAACTCCTCATCGATAAGATAGGCCATGGCGAACCAATTGGCCTCTGACTCTTCGTCTCCGCCAAGGTTGCGGCACGCCATTAATTTCATGGGCGCATTTTCTTCTTTTTTTGACCTTGGCAGCAAATAATGCAGGATATAATGTCCAAGTTCATGGGCAATGTCAAAACGCCGCCCCTGGGTATCCGACATTTCCAAAGTATAGATGGTAAAATCCCGCTCGTCCTCGACAAAAATACTGCTATTGGCAAAGCGAAATTCCTCGGTCTTTCCTTTGGGCAGTTCATCCCAATCGGCCATTTCCACCAATTTTCCGCCAAACCACCCCAAGACGGTGCTAAATTTAATTTCCGGCGAATATTCCATCTGCTTGCGCGTGGCAACGGCCAAGGCCTTGATTTCGCCTACCGATTTTCCGCACGGTATCGGCTTGGAATAACCCTGGTTTGGATTTCCAGTTTCATCATCTTTAAGGGATATTTGATTTTGTGCGGGCATGGCTGTAACGGGATTCTGGTGAAATTATGCGTGTGATGCGGATGATTAGCAAAAACGACTTTGTATACTAACCAATTGGATGTTTACAACAGATTGATCTCGCCGGTCAATTTGATTGAAAACATATTCATTCTTGGTTTGATGGATTAATTTTTTCCAAGGCCGATAGGGATATAAGCGCAATCCCCAGATCAAACAACCCCCTCCGACCTTTGCAACATACCCAAATTCGCACCGACACTCTTTTAAGCACCTAATTAATAAGCAGAGCCTAATAAATAAGATTTTTTTAGCCCAAATTTTCCAGGCAGAAAGGGCGAAAATCTGCCGCAACCGGCCATATTTTCGATCCTTCAACAAAGATAAACTTATAAATGCCCATTATTTCCGGCATTTTCTGAGTTCCCCCAATTTCGAGACATTTTTGCCTTTATTTACGCCAGATTTATCACCTTAACGTAAAGCTTTAATCATACATATGCGCACTGACTCACCCCTGTCAAGACATTTTTTCACATTTTTTGTTGCAGAATCAAGGGAGGCTGAATCATAAATAACGCCACATTCACAACAAAACGGGACAATCTTCCCTGTCCAAAAAATTAAAAACCCGGCGCAATTTCACCCCTCCAAACACCAACGCAAGATATTGCGTTGCGCGTGGGTGCGATTCTCGGCCTCGTCCCAAACAACAGACAGCGGGCCATCAATCACGTCGCTGGTGACTTCTTCGCCGCGATGGGCGGGCAGGCAGTGCATAAACAGCGCGTCCTTGGCGGCATGGGCGAGCAACGCGGTCGTCACCTGGAACGGGGCGAGCAATTTCAACCGCCGCGCCGCGTCCCCTTCATCCCCCATCGACACAAAAGTATCGGTGATAATTAATTTGGCTCTCTCGACCGCGCCGGTGGCGTGATTGGACAAAATCAAGCGACCGCCTGCCGCCGCCAATTCGGCTTCCTTGTCCCGCGCCCAGGCCACCAAATTGGCGGAGGGGGCAAATTCGGGCGGGGTGGCGACGTGCAATTCGGCCCCAAGCAAGATGGCAGCGTGAATCCATGACGCACAAACATTATTGGCATCGCCGACCCAGGCGAGTTTGTGGCCTTTAATCGGCCCGCGTTTTTCCTCGAACGTCAGCAAATCGGCCATAACTTGGCAGGGGTGGCTTTTGTTGGTGAGGCCGTTAATGACCGGGATGGCGGCATTTTGCGCCAATTCCAACAGGGTGGATTCATTGGCGGCACGGATCATAATGGCATCGACATAACGCGACATCACCCGCGCCGTATCGGCCAAAGTCTCATCCCGCGCGAGTTGAATTTCCTCGGCATTAAGGACGATCACCTCGCCCCCCAATTGCCGCATGGCGAGGTCAAAGGATATGCGGGTGCGGGTCGATTTGCGCTCGAAAATCATCGCCAGGGTGCGCCCCCGCATCGGTCGGCTTTGGTCGAAATAGGCCGCCTTGCGTTGGGAGGGCGGCAAAGACGCGGTTTTTTGTTTGTCGGCCAGGCTGGACGCCAAAATCCCCCTGAGTTGGTCGGGACTCAGGTGAGAAATTTCTAAAAAATGACGCGACGTGGTTTTTTCGGTTTTTTCAGACGGCATGATGACCCTGGGTTAAGTTGATTCCTAATATTATCTTAAACCGAAATGCGGGGGATGTAAATTTGATTTGAAAAATTAATTGGTTAAGCCTTACGTGGTATTCATGCCCATGTAATTTGCCCAAAAATATAATTATTATGAATTGTATTGCAATATGCTAGGCGGGGTTTCAAAATATATCTAGCCAGACTTTTTTGTACTTACATTTTGTGTGTCACGAACACGTGATATGTCCGGTTCTATAGCACGAGGTCTGTCCGGTTGT
>JASGCR010000088.1 GCA_030054015.1 Candidatus Symbiobacter sp.
CTTCGCCCTAAGCGTCGCTTTCCCCCCCTTCTAAAGAAGGGGGGGTAAATCAATTTTCGACTTGTTCAGACCTTCCCAAAACAGGAGAAACAAAGCCCATGACCCATCCCAAAAATTTTATCCTGGCGATTGATCAAGGCACCACCTCGTCGCGGGCGATGGTGTTTGACCAAGATTTGCGCAAAATTTCCCAGTCCCAGCAAGAATTCCGCCAATATTTTCCGCAATCGGGTTGGGTTGAGCATGATCCCGAAGAGATATTTTCCTCGTGTCTGGCGGTGATGCGCACGGCCCTGGCGGAGGCGCATCTAACCGCCCGCGACATTGCCGCCCTGGGCATCACCAACCAGCGCGAAACCACGGTGATTTGGGACCGCGCGACCGGCAAGGCCATTCACCCCGCCATTGTCTGGCAAGACCGCCGCACCAGCGAGAGATGCAGCCAATTGGCCGCCGCCGGTCATGGTCAAATGGTGACCGCAAAAACCGGCTTAATTCTGGATGCTTATTTCTCGGCCACCAAAATTGCCTGGATTTTGGATCACGTACCCGGGGCGCGGGCGGCGGCGGAACGGGGCGATTTGGCCTTTGGCACGGTGGATTGTTTTTTGTTGTGGCGGCTCACGGGCGGAGCGGTTCATGCCACCGATGCCACCAATGCCGCCCGCACGATGCTGTATGATCTTGGGCGCGGGGAATGGGATGAGGATTTATTGTCGCTGTTGCGGGTGCCTCCGGCGATATTGCCCGAAATCCGCGATTCGGCCGCCGATTTCGGCACCAGTCTGCCGCATTTTTTGGCGGGAGCGATTAAAATTGGCGGGATGGCGGGCGACCAACATGCCGCCCTGATCGGTCAGGCGTGTTTTGCGCCTGGCATGATGAAATCGACTTATGGCACCGGCTGTTTTGCCCTGATGAATATTGGCGACCACCCGATTTTGTCGCGTCACCGGCTTTTGACCACCGTGGCCTATCAATTGGGCGGCAAACGCAGTTATGCCCTGGAAGGCTCGATTTTTATTGCCGGTGCGGCGGTGCAATGGCTGCGCGATGGGTTGGGGGTGATTAAACAGGCGAGCGATTCCGGCGCAATGGCCGCCCAATCCGACCCAACGCAACAGCTTTATTTGGTGCCGGCCTTTGTTGGCCTTGGCGCGCCTTATTGGGATTCCGAAGCGCGGGGGGCGATCTTTGGCCTCACCCGCAACAGCGGGCCCAAGGAATTGGCACGTGCGGCCTTGGAAGCCGTTTGTTTCCAAACCCATGATTTGTTGCGGGCCATGCGGGAAGATTGGCCGCATCGCCAAGACAGCACAACCATTTTGCGCGTCGATGGCGGCATGACGTCATCGGATTGGACGATGCAACGCCTGGCCGATATTTTGGGGGGGACGGTTGATCGCCCGCTGGAACAAGAAACCACCGCGATGGGGGCGGCTTATTTGGCGGGATTAACCGCGGGTCTGTGTCCGCCGCCGACGGAATTCGCCAAAAATTGGCGGTTGGAGCGGCGATTTAGCCCCGGCCTGGCGGCGACAGATCGTACCCGATTAATTGCCGGTTGGCATGATGCGGTGGGACGGACGTTGGTTCGGAAGTGATGATAGATTTTTTAAGGAAAGTCCGAACAAGTCTCAAAAACAAAAAGATGGCATTTACGAGCGCGGCTCTTTTGGCAAGTTTGGGACTTAATCGGACTTTCCCTAAGCAGGAAGGGGAGGTCTAGTGGTTTGTAATTATTAGGTTTTTATCATTTTCCTCAAAAGAACTAATTTTGAATCAGACTCTTACGAAACACTTTCGAACTGTGCGCGCAAACTATATTTTAATGACTGAGCATCTAGGGTCAGTTTGGCATCCTCATCAAGCGCATAAGCTTGCCATAAAAAAAGGACTTGTTCATTTAATTCTTCAATTAATTGGGATCGCGTTTCAGCAAATACAAAAATCCCCAGATCGGGCTTTTCAATCTCAAGGAATTCTTCTTCCTCATCAATCGTGACTTTGAAATTAATCGGGTTTTTTGCCTTTATTTGGCAGTCCTTCCAGGTAAAATTGTCCAGAATTAAGGGCTGAATATCTTCCACCGCAAATCTCTGGTTTTTTTGCGATGCCAAAGGGTGATGGGGCGGTTGCTGCGAAATTTTATCGGATTCAGTATCCGCGAAGGTCTCGGTCTCGGTTTCGGTTAAAAAAGATGAGGTATAATTTTCAGTCATTGGCAAATCCAATCTTCAATTTGAATTTAAAAAACCCTTATCCGTTAGTATCTTTTCATATTGCTCGCGCGATAATGGGCAATCGATGAGGTCAAGAAATTCCTTACGTGATAACTTGCATTGTCTAGCCATTAAACTTAAAATATCATCTTGTATGTCTTTTCCACCATGACTTGTCTTGGTAAGAATATCGGTTTTCCTACCATCAATCGTATAGTAGCGGAAATAATGATGATCGTTATCGCTTCTAACAAACCCTTTATTTAGAAGTCCTGTTTCAGTTTTTTTTTGTTTTCGTGGCATTGTCGATACTCTGAAATGTGTCCAGTAGTGATTTTTTTAACCTTAGAGCATTCATGGCGAGTATTTTATCATTCTCTAACGCGTATTCTTGCCATAAAAAAATCACTTGTTCGTGTAATTCAGCGAGAAGTTTTTTGCGTGAATCTGCAAATACCAACACACCGATTTCAGGGTTTTCGATGACCAATAATCTTCCGTCTTCGTGCTTTGTGACTTCAAATTCAATCGGTGTTTTTGCCTTTATTTGGCAGCCATGCCAGGTAAAGTCATCCAGGATTAACGGCTGAATATCTTCATCAGAAAATCTTGGTTTTTTCTGCGAAGAAATAGCTTTAATTGGCTTTTGCCCCAAAGCTTTGGCTGAATTAACCCCCGCCTTATCACCAGACAAAGGCATGGTAATTGGGCCGATTAAAAAAGATGGGGTGTAAGTTTCAGTCATTGGCAAATCCAATCTTCAATTTGAATTTAAAAAACCCTTATCCGTTAGTATCTTTTCATATTGTTCGCGCGATAATGGGCAATCGATGAGGTCAAGAAATTCCTTACGTGACAACTTGCATTGTCTGGCCATTAAATTTAGCATGTTATCGCTTAATTCTTTTTCACCATGGCTGGTTTTGGTGGTTACTCCTGTGTCAATGCCATTTGATGCGATATAGACAAAGTATTTATGATCTCGGTTATCGAGAATAAAGCCCTTTCTTTGCAGAGTTCTTTCTGACTTTTTTTGATCCCGCGGCATTTTTATGCTTCCTTGAAACTTTCATTTAGAGAATATTTCAGTTTTATGGCTTTTGGCCCAAGTTTTTCGTCATTTGCCAAACTATATCTTTGCCATAAAAACGCCAGACATTCATGCAGTTCATTAATCAGTTTGGCACGAGAATCGGCAAAAACCAATACACCTAATGTCGGATTTTCAATGACGAGAAGATTTCCTTCCTCATCAATCGTGACTTTGAAATTAATCGGGTTTTTTGCCTTTATTTGGCAGCCATGCCAGGTAAAGTCATCCAGGATTAACGGCTGAATATCTTCATCAGAAAATCTTGGTTTTTTCTGCGAAGAAATAGCTTTAATTGGCTTTTGCCCCAAAGCTTTGGCTGAATTAACCCCCGCCTTATCACCAGACAAAGGCACAGTAATTGGGCCGGTTAAAAAAGATGGCGCGTAATTTTCAGTCATTGGGGAATCCAATCATCGAGAATGCTCTGGCGGCACCAGGTCGCCACCACCCAAATCGACAATGATAAAATGGCATTGTAAAATCTTTTTCGCTCCGGCACAACCGCAAACTCCGTGCGCCGAAATAGCGTCATTACCCACCAGACTGCAAGCGGGAATCCGCTTGCAGTCTGAGTTGGGTAATCCCCCAGGAGTATTTTTCCTTAAACGCCTGGGGGATTACCCGACTCGAAATATCCGTGTTCCACGGATATTTCGGCGGGGAATGACGCTCTTCCTTTTAAACCCGTTGGCAAGGAACGACGTTCTTTTCGTCGGATAGTGTTTGCTTTGCCGTTGAAACTAGCGTTACTATGGTTCAGCTTTAGATAGGTTTGTTAAATTGACCCCATTGCCGCCTGAAATCCCCCCCGCCAGCCCATCATCCATCCCCCCCCATCAACCGCCTGGCGAAGATCAACACCGCCCAGAATTTCACCTGTTCATTGACCGGCCGGTGGCGACATTTTTGTTGATGGTGGCCTTGTTTGCGGCGGGGTTGTATGGCTATGTCTTGCTGCCGGTTTCATCTCTGCCGGAAGTGGAATTTCCCAGTTTGCGCGTGACGGCGGAATGGCCGGGTGCCAGTCCCACCACCATGGCCCAGGCGGTGACATCGCCGTTGGAACAACAATTGGGGCAGATTAACGGCTTGACCAGCATGGTCTCGACCAGTGCCTTTGGCTTGGCCGCCATTAATCTGCAATTTGACCTGTCGCGCCCGCTCGAAGCGGTGGCCCAGGATGTCGAATCCGCCCTGAACAGCGCGTCGGCTTTATTGCCAAGATCGCTGCCGCGTTCGCCCTCTTATGACAAAGTTAATCCGGCGGATGCGCCGATCATGATTTTGGCGGTGACCTCGACCGGTATCAGCTTTGATCAATTGCAAATACTCACCAATAACGTGCTGGTGCCGAAATTGGCCGAAGCCCCTGGCGTAGGTCTCGTGGCCTTGGCGGGGGGCGAGCGCACCGCCCTGCGCATCAAGGCCGATCCGCAACGCCTGGCCGGGTATGGCTTGAATCTGGCGGATATTCGCAATATGGCGGCCAAATCGCATTTGGTGGGAGCCAAAGGCGAGATCCAGGGCAATCGTTTATCTTATGCCATTAATGCCGATGACCAGCTTTTGGGGATACAGCCTTGGCGTGATTTGGTGATTGCGGTCAATAATGGGGCGCCGGTGCGCTTGTCCGACGTGGCCAGCATCGATTTTGGCCTTGAAAATGATCGCCAAGGGGCCTGGCTGTACCAAGGCTTAGGCGTACCCCAAAACCCGCCGAACCGGTCGGGCAAGCCGGGCAGCCAAGACCAACAAAACCAACAAGACCGCAGGGCTGATCCCAAACCCCTGAGCCACGCCCCGGCTTTGATTTTGACGGTGCAACGCCAACCTGGGGCCAATGTGGTCAAAACCGTGGCGCGGCTGCATGAAATCTTGCCGCAAATCCAAGCCCAAATGCCGCAAAGCGTGGCAATTGAAATCGTGTCGGATCGCACCGTGACGATCCAGGCCTCGCTGACCGATATGCAGTTTACTTTGGTCGGCAGCGCGGTGTTGGTGGTGTTGGTGATGTTGGTGTTTTTGGGCAGTTTGCGGGCGACTTTGGTCTCGGCAGTGTCGCTGCCTTTGTCGGTGGTGGGGACATTTGCCGTCATGTATCTGGCGGGTTTTAGCCTCAACAACCTAACCCTGATGGCTTTGGCGATAGCGACCGGTTTTGTGGTGGATGATGCCATTGTCATGACCGAAAACATCTTTCGCTATCGGGAGCAAGGGATGTCCATGCGCTTGGCCGCGATTCGGGGGGCGCGGCAAATTACCTTTACGGTCATATCCCTGACGGTTTCCCTGGTCGCGGTGTTTATCCCGCTTTTGTTTATGGGCGGGGTGGTCGGGCGGTTGTTCCGCGAATTTGCGGTGTCGCTGTCGGTGGCGGTGCTGGTGTCGGCTTTGATTTCGCTGTCGCTGACGCCCATGTTGTGCGGCACTGAATTAGGCGGCGTCTCCGAGGCGGGCAACCGGCCTGGTCATATCCCAGGGCATCAACCAGGACGTATCCCAGGGCGTGTCCCAGGGCATAACCGCCTGCCCGCCAAAATCAGCTGGCACAAGCGTATGGGGCGGCGTTTGGACGATTTCCTGGCCCTGAGCGCGCGCGGGCAAGATTACGTCTTGGCATATTACCGCCAAAGCCTGAGCCATATTATTCAATGGCGGAAAATCGTGCTGTTGGTCGTGGTGGGTACCATAGTCGCCACGATGGGGTTGTTTTGGGTGGTGCCAAAAGGATTCTTGCCCGCCCAAGACACTGCCTTGCTGAGCGGCATTGTCGATGGTGGCCCCGATTATTCTTATGGCAAATTGGCGCAATCCTCGGCTCAATTATTGGCGTTATTGGCCGATGATCCGGCGGTGGAGCGGATTGGGGCGGTGGTCGGGGCCGGACTCGATGCGGGCTTGCTGACCGGCGGCGGCAAGAGCGCGCATCTCTATATTGCCTTAAAGCCCAAAAGCGAACGCGCGGAAAGCTCGGAACAAATCATGCGTCGCCTGACCGAGAAAGCCAAACAAGTACCCGGTTTGAACTTATATCTGCAGGCGACCCAGGATTTGCAATTGGATCAACGTGTGGCGCGGGCGCGGTACCAAATCACGCTGCATGATGTCGATGACCAGCGTTTGGCGGTGGCGGGGGTGGCGATGTTGGCGGCGATGCGGCAGCAAACTTCATTGATCGATGTGGCCAGCGACCAGCCCGATCCCGGCCCCGCCCAAAGCCTGGCCATTGATCGTGATGCGGCGGCCCGGCGGGGTGTGGCGGTGGCGGCGATTGCCGATGCCTTGTATGATGCCTATGGTCAACGCCAAATCGCCACGGTATTTACCGAATCCTCGACTTACCGTGTGATTCTTGAGGCGGCGCGTCCGGAAAAACCTGCCCTAAGCAATGATGCAAGCGATTCCGCTCCGGTTGAGGCGATGCCCGCCCCGACCATTGCCCTCAACCAAATTTATGTGCATGGCACGGCGGGGGCTTTGGTGCCGTTATCGTCTTTGGCGCGGATTGTCACGACCACCGCACCCGTGACCGTGACCCACCAGGGGCAATATCCTTCGGTCACTTTGTCGTTTAATTTGGCGGCGGGCGCGTCTTTGTCCCAGGCTTTGGTGGCGATTGAGCAAAGTCGGGCGGTTGCCCATTTGCCGGATTCAGTGTCCATGTCATTTTCAGGCGAAGTCGGCCAATTCCGCGATTCGCTGGACAATCAAGCTTGGTTGATTTTGGCATCCTTGTTCGTGGTCTATATTGTGCTGGGAATATTGTATGAAGATTTAATCCATCCCTTGACGATTTTGTCAACTTTGCCGTCGGCGGGGTTGGGGGCGTTGTTGTCGTTATTGTGGTTGGGACGGCCCCTGGACATGACGGCCTTGATCGGGATCGTGCTGCTCATCGGCATCGTCAAGAAAAACGGCATCATCATGATCGATTTCGCCTTGGAAGCGCAGCGCGAGCGCGGCCTTACGCCCGAACAAGCGATTTTTGACGCGGCGATTTTGCGCTTTCGCCCGATTATGATGACCAGTTTTGCCGCTTTGTTCGGGGCGGTGCCATTGGCTTTGGGGTTGGGGATTGGGGCGGAATTGCGGCAGACTTTGGGGATTGTACTGATTGGGGGGTTGGTTCTGTCGCAAATTCTGACCTTATACACGACACCGGTGGTTTACCTGGCGTTTGAACATTTGCGGCGGCGGTGGATAAGACGGGGGTGAGGGGGTGGCGGCGGAAATCTATTTGCAATTTGCGTAATGAGCAAAATGATGGTTGTGAATTGCGCGAAAAAATATTTTGCCTTTGGATAGAAATTATGACAGACTAAAACCATGATAATTGCGCAAACGAATTAGAAATGTCCATTGAACGGAGAGTGGCTATGACAAGTTTTGCAAAGAATAGATCAATGGATAGTGACGGCGACGTTTTGCTGAGCAGGAATAAGCCATCGGCTAAAAATTCGCTGGCTACAGCTCCGCAGACTCGGATTTATGCAGCAGAAATAGGTAGTAGCTGGGCAAAAAATCCAGCCCTTGCGGCAAAAAATAATTCTGCACGTGACGCTTCTGGTACAAATGCAATGGAATTGCCAAAAATTGCGATGACAGCCGAGCAATGGCGTTTATCTCAGGAATTAAACCGTAACCCCCCCCCAATTACCCCTATGATGGACAAGTTATTGCGTGAACGTGGGTTGTAGAAGCAATTTTTTGTACCATAGAACTTACCCCCCCCTCAATACCTAAAAGGAAGAGCGTCATTACCCGCCGGACTGCAAGCGGATTG
>JASGCR010000089.1 GCA_030054015.1 Candidatus Symbiobacter sp.
CGACTCGAAATATCCGTTACACGGATATTTCGGCGGGTAATGACGCTCCCTTTTTTTCGCTCCCTTTTTTGCGGCGGGTAATGACGCTCATGCTTTAAAAAAATGCTGCGCCGCGTCTAATTCCGGAGGGGGAGGAAGGAACCAAACGCGGCGCGTAAGATGGATATAGGGGGTCGCATAAAAATTTCAAGCTCTTATTTGCCCCCCATCTGCAGTTTTGTCGCAACCGGAAGCAACTGGTTACGTCTGGCTGCCCCGCGGTCAATGAAACAAATAGGACAAATTTCGCAGTTTGTTGTAAATATCATTGCCATTAGCGACCACCATCAGCAGCAAAACCGCGATAAATCCAACCGTGGTGATCATGTTTTGCGCCCGCTCGCTTAAAGGGCGGCCGCGTACGGCCTCGATGGCATAAAGCATCAAATGCCCGCCATCCAAAACCGGAATCGGCAACAAATTGATCACACCTAAATTAATCGACAACACCACCAATAACAGCGAGAACTCGGCCAGGCCCAATTTTGCCGCCTGCCCGGATAATTCGGCAATCGAGATGAGTCCCCCCAAATCGCGCGGGCTACGGTCGCCGGTGATGAGTTGTTTGAGATAATCGACAATTTGCCAGGCCATGATGCCGACTTCGGTGACGGCGCGCGGGATGGCTTCAAACACGCTCACTTTGACGAAATCATGGGCAAAGCTAATGCCGATGCGGCCAATTTTGCGGGTCACCCCATCGGGATCGGCCACCGCAACCTCGCTCAGAGTCAAATTGACCTGAATCTTTTGCCCGTTGCGATCAACCGTCATCGTGATGGGTTTGCCGGGATTGGGAGTGACCAAGGCCAGAATGGTTTCAACCTGGTCGATGGGCTGTTGGTCAATTGCGATGATGCGGTCGCCGGGTTGGATGTCGGATTTAGCGGCGGCACTGTTTTCGGCAATGCTGGCCACCACCGGCACGATGCGCTTCTCGCCCAGGGCAACATAAATGACCGCCAATAACACCATCGCAAACAAAAAGTTAAACGCGGGTCCGGCCGCCACAATCGCCGCGCGGTAGCGTAATTTCTGCGCCGGTAATGATTTGGCGCGGATGGTGTCGGGTATGTCGGTCAAAGCGACCGATTTGGCACTGGCCGCATCCGCATCGCCGAGCATCTTAACATAGCCGCCCAAGGGCAAAATCGACACCCGCCAGCGCGTACCCAGCCGGTCGGTATAACCAAATAACTCGCGGCCAAAACCGACCGAGAAAATTTCGACATGCACCCCCGACCAACGCGCCAGCAAATAATGCCCCATTTCATGGACAAAGACGATCACCGTAATGACCACGATAAAGGCCAAAATAATCTCAATAAAGTCAAATGACATATCGTCTCTCCTTATGCCGGGTATGGGCGCGTCTTCATGGGCATCGCCAAACAACTGCGCATTCTGTCAAGTTTGTTTTATCAGTGCCAAGGTCGTTTGGCGAGTGGCAAAATCAATCGCTAAAATATCCTCAAGGCTGGTCAGTGCGCAATTGGGAATTTTGTTCAGTGCCTGGTCAACCAAAGCCGTGATCTCGGCAAAACCAATTTGCCGCGCCAAAAATGCCGCCACCGCAATTTCATTCGCGGCATTCATGATGGTCGGGGCCGCCCCGCCCGCCAATAAACAATTGCGGGCCAGGTTAAGGGCGGGAAATTTAACCAAATCCGGGGCAAAAAATTGCAGATCGGCGATGGTTAATAAATCCAATTTGCTGCTGGTCGAACTCATGCGCCGCGGCCAGGCCAGGGCATGGGCAATCGGGGTGCGCATATCGGGCGCGCCCAATTCCGCCAGAATCGAGCCATCCTCATATTCAAGCATCGAATGAATGATGGATTGGGGATGGATCACCACATCAATTTTCGCCGCCGCCAGGCCAAACAAATAATGGGCTTCGATAATTTCCAGGCCTTTATTCATCATGGTGGCGGAATCGATGGTAATTTTTGCCCCCATCGACCAATTGGGATGCCTCAGGGCTTGGTCGGGCTGCGCCGCCGCCATGGCCTCGCGCGACCAGGTACGAAAAGGCCCGCCCGATGCGGTCAAAATGATCCGACGAATATGGTCGCGCTGATGCGGGTCGTAAATTTGGAAGATGGCATTATGCTCGGAATCGATGGGCAGCAAGGTTGCGCCATTTTTTTTGACCTGCTGCATCACCAAATCGCCCGCCGATACCAGCACTTCTTTGTTGGCGAAGGCCAAAATAGCCCCGCGCTCGATCGCGGTTAAGCAGGGTTTTAACCCAACCGACCCCACCAAAGCCGCCACCACCAACTCGGCGGGATAGAGTGCCGCCTCGATCACCGCTTCCTCGCCCGCGGCCGCTTTGATGCCACTGCCGGCCAAGGCTTGGCACAGGCTGGGATATAAATCGGGATCGGCAATCACGGCCAGTTTGGCGCGTAATTTCAAGGCCTGGGCCGCCAATAACGCGACATTGCGATGGGCGGTTACGGCCTCGACCGTAAATTGGCCCTGGTGATAATCGATTAATTCGACCGCATTTTGTCCCACCGAGCCGGTCGAACCCAATATGGTCACGCTGCGGGGTGAATAAGGGGGTGTTCCTAATGTCATGGCGACCCACCTGGCATAAACCCTGGTATCGCCCCCCATTGCCAAGCCAAAGGCGGCGCGTTGAAGAGGGTGGACAAAATCCACACCACCGGCATCACCACCAGCAAGCCATCGACGCGATCAAGTATCCCGCCATGCCCCGGAATCCAATTGCCGGAATCTTTTTGGTTAAATTGGCGTTTGCACCAGGATTCGCCCAAATCGCCCATTTGCGCCAGAATCGAGATCAATATCGCCAAAACCACCGTGGTCGCCCCCCCCACATCCAATCCATAGCAAAAGCCAAGATTGGCTATCGCGGCCAAGATAATGCCGCCGAGCAATCCCTCCCAGGTTTTATTAGGGCTAATTTTAGGGGCGAGTTTGCTGCGACCAATCGCCCGCCCAAACAGATAAGCCCCAATATCGGTCGCCGAAATTAAGCACAAGACCCAAATTAAATTTAACATCGACTGCCGGGCCAAGGCATGGACACAAAATATCACGGCGAAAATCACGCCCCAGCCCAAACCGAGCCAGATCATGACGCGCCATAACGAACGAGGCGGTTGGGCGTTTTTAACCACCAGGGCGAGTTCAATCGCCATGATCACACCGACCACCGCGAAAAACCCATCAAGCCAGGGAAAGCCCAGATAAAACATGCCCATCACGGTCAGAATCATTACCAGCGATGACAGCGTTCTTTGCCAAATCCCGTTATATTTCTGCCCAGGAGCGGTCATGATGAGGCCCCGAAAATTGCGCCCGTCACCGCCGACGGGATTAAATTTTTTGCCTCGCGGCCAGGTTCGTGACCGGTCTCACGGCCAGTTGCGTGACCGGTCTCGCGGCCGGTTGCGTGACCGGTCTCACGGCCAGTTGCGTGACCGGTCTCACGGCCAGTCTCACGGCCAGATTCGTGGAGAGTCTCGTGACCAGGCGGGGCCGATGCGGCGGGGCTGTGCCTTTGACCAAAACGCCGCTCACGTTGGCGATATTCATTCATTGCGGCAAAAAAATCCTCTTCCCGGAAATCCGGCCATAAAATATTAAGGAAGATCAATTCGGCATAGGCCGCCTGCCACAGCAAAAAATTGCTCAGCCTTTGTTCGCCGCTGGTGCGCAAAATAAGATCGGGATCGGGGATATCGGCGGTATAAAGTTCAGATGCGATCATGGCCTCGGTAATATCCTGCGCCCGCAATTGTCCTGTGGCGATTTTTTGTCCCAAATGCCGCATCGCCGTGGTGATTTCTTCGCGGGAGCCATAGCTAAGGGCTAAAATCAGGCATTGTTCGGTATTTTCGCGGGTTTCTTCCTCGGCTTTGGTAATTAATTGGATGATATCGGCGGGCAATTTTTGCCGATTGCCGATCACCCGCAAGCGAATGCGATTTTTATTCAATTCGGTGATTTCGCTGCGCAAATACAGGCGCAACAAGCCCATTAAATCGCTCACTTCATTTTTGGGTCGCAGCCAATTTTCACTTGAAAACCCATAAAGCGTGAGGTATTTCACCTGCGATTTGTGGGCGGCTTTGAGGGCGATGCGTACCGCTTCGATGCCTTTTTTATGGCCTTCACGGCGTGACAATCCGCGTGCCGCCGCCCACCTGCCATTCCCATCCATAATAATCGCCACATGCACCGGAGAGCCAGCGACGTCGCCACGCGGTTGATCGGACAATGACATTTATGTCACCCTTTTGCAGCCCCCAGGGGTTTAGAAAAATCCATTGCCCAACCCGCCCGGAGCCTCAGATTTGCATGATTTCTTTGGCTTTGTGGGCCAGGGATTCATCAATTTTTTTGATGGCTTTGTCGGTGGCCAATTGTACTTCCTCGGCATGGCGGCGATGCTCGTCTTGGCTTAGTTGGCTGTCTTTTTCAAGTTTTTTGAGCAATTCCAGGCCATCGCGGCGCACATTGCGTACCGCGACTTTGGCTTGTTCGGCGTATTTGCTGGCGATTTTGGATAATTCGGTGCGCCGCTCCTCGTTTAATTCGGGCAGACGCAACCGCACCACCAGGCCTTCGGATTGGGGATTGAGGCCAAGGCCGGCATCGTGAATGCCTTTTTCGACCGGTTTCAACATGGCCTTGTCCCATACTTGCACCGACAGGCTGCGCGCATCGGTCACCGCAATGGTACTCACCTGGTTGAGCGGCATGGATTGACCATAGGCATCGACCATCACTTTATCGAGCAAATTTACCGAAGCGCGACCGGTGCGTAAGCCAATAAATTCCTTGTGCAGCGCGTCAATCGCGGATGCCATGCGTCGTTGCATATCAGAAGCATCGAAATTTTGCGTCATTTTTTCTATCCCTTTATTGCCAAATCGCAACCACTGCAAATTAAACAATCCCCGCACCCCGTCGACACTAAACTTTCCTCTGAATTCGATCATCCCCAGGCGTTTGACGGCATAACCGTAGGTAGCTGACATTAATTATCTCCTTGGATCGGATGCAATCGTCTAAGTTGTTGCATAATCCATCAAAGATAACCGAGAATTCCTTACCTTCGGTAAATATAGGGATGTTATTTTAAAACCTGGCTGGGTTATTTCTTTCCCGAAGCCGCCGCCACCTCGTCGGCGAAATTGGTCTGCTCGCGTTCAATCCCCTCGCCCAAATTATACCGCACAAAGCGCGAAATGGTCACATTGGTCGATAAGGTTTTGCCCAATTGCGCCAACACATCCTTGATTTTATTTTCGTTATCAATGACGTAAACTTGTTCCAGCAGCACATTTTCTTCATAGAATTTGCGCAACCGCCCCTCGACCATTTTGGCGATGACATCTTCGGGTTTGCCCGAAGCCCGCGCTTGATCGGCCAGCACATCGCGTTCACGCATCAGCACGGCCTGATCCACCTGGTCATTGGACACCGCAATCGGATTGGCGGCGGCAATGTGCATGGCGATTTGGCGTCCGGTTGCCAAGAGCGACTCCTTGGCATTGTGATCCAAGGGTTTGCTTGAATCAAGGCCAATAACCACGCCAATTTTACCCAGACCGGGTTTAAGACTGTTGTGAATATAGCTCGCCACCACCCCTTGGGATGATTTAATCACCGCCGCCCGCCGCAAGGACATGTTTTCGCCAATCGTGGCAATCAGCCGCGTCATTTCATCCGTCACGCTGTGACTGGCATGGGGATAGGTGCTGGTTTTGAGTTTTTCGACATCGTCCCCCTGTTGTAACACCAGATGAGCAACATCGCCCACCAATTTTTGGAACGCCTCGTTACGGGCGACAAAATCGGTTTCGGCGTTGATTTCGACGATGGCACCCGCACTGGCACCCCCACTGGTACTCCCACTGGCACCCGCATCGGCACTGGCGACCCCGACCAAGCCCTCGGCGGCGGTGCGACCGGCCTTTTTCGCGGCCTGGGACAGGCCTTTTTTGCGCAACCAGTCAACTGCATCGTCAAGTTTGCCGTCGCATTCGGACAAAGCGCGTTTGCAATCCATCATGCCGGCACCGGTTTTTTCGCGCAGTTCTTTTACTAAATTGGCTGAAATTTCTGGCATTTTTCCCTCTTATCCGCGACGAAGATCAAAATAGGCTTCGCCTCATATCTTTCCGATTGGATTAGGATGGCGGCGCGTCTCAGCCATTGGCGGGACGCGCCTTCATGATCCTGGTGGATTAAGCACTGGTCGCTGGTGGGGCCTGCCCAGCATCTGCCATGGCGACACCCGTATCAATGGGGTTGGCCATTGCCCCCACATCCACGCCGCGCGCCACCGCCTCTTGGTGCAGGCCGGCGAGAACCGCCCCCGACATTAAATCGCAATAGGTTTCAATCGCCCGCAGCGCGTCATCATTGCCCGGAATGGGAAATGTCACGCCCGCCGGGTCGGAATTGCTGTCCAAAACGGCAATGACCGGGATGTTCAACCGCGCCGCCTCAAGCACCGCAATCGCTTCTTTGTTGGTGTCGATAATGAACAATATATCGGGCAAGCCGCCCATTTCTTTGATCCCGCCCAGGGCGCGTTCCAATTTCATCAAATCGCGTTCCAAAGTGAGGCGTTCTTTTTTGGTGCGACCGGATTCGTCCTTGATCGCCTCTTCCAATTCGCGCAGGCGTTTGATCGACGCCGAAATGGTCTTAAAATTGGTCAGCATCCCGCCCAGCCATCGGTGATTGACGTAATATTGACCGCAACGTTTGGCGGCCAGGGCCACGCGTTCCGCCGCTTGGCGTTTGGTGCCGACAAACAACACCCGCCCGCCACCCGCGACGGTGTTTTGCACCGCCTCCATCGCGCGGTACAATAAGGGGACGGTTTGTTGCAGATCAATGATGTGGACATTGTTGCGTACCCCATAAAGATAGGGGGCCATTTTCGGGTTCCAACGCCGCGTATTGTGACCAAAATGGACGCCGGCTTCGAGTAATTGACGCATGGTAAAACTAGGTAGTGCCATAATTTGTTGCTCCTTACGGGCATCCGCCGCGCCCCATGCCCAAATCGGGCGCAAAGCCAACGGAATTGCCGCAAAATCGTTCCGGTTAAGCCGCCATAGGTATCCCATGTTGGTTTCGTTTGACGATTGGTTTCGTTCGACGATTGGTTTCGTTTGACGATCCCACCCAACACCGGCGTCCCCAGCCAAGACCGAGGACAGGACGCATGAAATAAGCCGTTTCACGCGCTCCTATGTGTGAATTTGCAGCACTGATACTCTATTTTGCGACAAATAACAAGCGCACTTAAGTTGAGCATCGCATTTTTTCTGGGTAAATTTTTTGGTCGAGATGGCCCGCCGCCAAAATCATGCTGGTAACGAGACCATTGGCGGGCATTTTTTTGTGAATCTTCGCCCTTTACCCGGTAAAATAATTATGCTAAAACATCTTGCAAAGCCGTTCAGGTTCCTGTAATCAATTCACGTTATTTCAGCACATTTTGGACAGAGAATAAGCGATGAAACATCGGATCGGGGCTGATCCCAACCACCCTGGAAAATTTGCCGTATTTCTCGGCGATAAACTTGTGGAGGGCGACCTCTCAAGCGAGGATGAGGCAAAAGAAGTGTCTGGGATGTTGGATGCCAGCAACAGCTAGGCTTTGCGTCTCGTCATTGGTATCCGGCCTGTCTGCGCTCGGATCGGCATAAAATCAAACCTACATCTTCGCCAAATTTTGTCACCGGTGAAGATGTAGGTTTTTGCCTGGTGTTTATGACCTGGCCGCATCCCATAGGACTGCATAATTTTAAGTATGTTTATGCTCTGTTTCCATAAGGAACCTCTGAATAAGTCCAGTTTTACCCCCCCCTTCTTTAGGAAAGTCTGAATAAGTCGAGAAAATCTCTGACCCCCCCTTCCTGATTAGGAAGGGGGGGATAGAAAAGCTTGAATTTTTTGCTAAAAAAATTCTAAGCTTTTCTTGGGGGGGTTGGTGTAACTTATTGATTCTGATTAGATTTTTACCAT
>JASGCR010000090.1:0-90 GCA_030054015.1 Candidatus Symbiobacter sp.
CAGACTGCAAGCGGATTCCCGCTTGCAGTCTGGTGGGTAATGACGCTCTTTCTTTCTTTTAATGACGCTCTTTCTTTCTTTCTTTTAATG
>JASGCR010000090.1:190-8009 GCA_030054015.1 Candidatus Symbiobacter sp.
ACGCTCTTCTTTTAATGACGCTCTTCTTTTAATGACGCTCTTCTTTTAATGACGCTCTTCTTTTAATGACGCCAATTCTTTTAAATGGGTTATCTATCAATGACCTATAATGCAACCTTGAACGGTAAAGCTTTGGTTAGAAAAATTGAGGATAAAAATCGCTTTGGGTTAGAATAGTGTTTGGCAAAACGAATCAATCTGTGATATTAACAAGTCAACAAAGATCACAGGTTAAAGGCATTTACAACAAAAAAATTGTACAACTTGGCATTGACATCACAAACAATAGGCAAGATATGGCTTATAAATACAGATTTTACCTAACATCCGCATTATTGGTCGGATTGGGCGGCGTGATGATTGAGGAATTATTGTTCCACTTAATTGATCCCGCGAGCAATTCATTTGCTTATTTATTCAATATTTGGCCAAGCATCGGCAATTTTCGGATTATTATTTTCTTTGCCATATTGTGGTTTGGCTCGGTCTTTGGCTTGATCTGGACCTGGATGTTGTTTCGGCATCATTACAGCCTGCCCATTAGCCAAATCTCGATGCTGATTCGGCAAATTCGCCTCACGGCGGAGTCCGAATCCGAGCCGGAAAACACCCCGTCGCAATTCCGTCAGTTTGACCGCCATAACCGCGAGATCAGTGCGTTGGCGCATGAATTAGAGAAATTGCAAAAACGTTTGGATTTGGTGATGACCGAACGGGCCGAGGATCGCCGCCGCATCGAAACCAGTTACAACGCCCAAGCCCAATTTTTGCTCAGCAACGGCCAAAATTTATGGCAACAACTTAACCACATCGCCCAACTGGCCGAATCCATGTCGGCGGGGGCGGGCAGTTTGACCGCGACCCAATATCGCGCTTATTGCGGCGAAATCAAAAATGTGACGCAAAAAATTGCCCAAATGGCCCTATCCATGTCGGAAGTCTCCCGCATTCAAAGCCAAAACTTAATATTGCATGAGGAAGTAATTAACCTTAACCAATTGGTGCGCGACAAAATAACCGCGTTTGAAAACAGCCTGCGCGGCACCGGCATTGCGGTTGAATATTCTTTGGCGGATGATCTGCCCTGGCTGCGCGCCGATGCCAACCGGATTCGCGCCATTATTACCAATTTATTGAACAATGCCCGCAAATTCAGCCTGCCTGGCGGCACGATTCAGATCAAGGTGCGGGAAAACCACTTGCGCAAGATCGAAATGCTTGTCCAGGATGATGGCGTGGGCTTGTCGGATGGCGACATTGAAAGATTTTACTTTCCCGATCAGCCGAACTGGGAAGAGGTGTCGTTTGCTTTGCCCGAAAGTCACGTTACATTGTTGCTGGTTAAACGTATGGTTGAAGCGCATGGCGGCAGCATGAAATTGGACTCGCAACTTGGTGCCGGTACCAAATTGCTCATAAGCTTTCCCAATTTCCGCACCGTGCGCCTGGTCTATGCCGAAAACCAGTCAACCCCAAGGACACAGGCCGCAAGGATACAGGCCGAGGCCAAAAATCTAGCCTTCGCCCCCGACCACAAACCCGAACCCGCTCCCCACCATGATCTCTCCCCGCGGGAAACCGAACCGCTCACGCCTGCAAGGCTTTTCCCCAGCCAAGCCGCCGAAATGGTCTAAGAGCCAAGACTCGCCGCTTATCGCGTCCAGTTAGAGCGTCCAGCCGCCGTCAATCACATGGGTTTGGCCGGTGGTAAAGCTCGCCCCCGCCAAATACACCACCAAATCGGCGATTTCTTCGGGGGTGCCAAGCCGCCCCATCGCTTGCCGCGCAATAAAGGCGGCGCGTGATTTCTCGTAATCGCCGCCCGCCCGCATCCGATCTTGCAAGGAGGGGGATTCGACCGTGCCGGGGCAAATGGCGTTGCAGCGTATGCCCTGGGTCACGTAATCCGCCGCGACTGCTTTGGTCAAGCCCACCACCGCCGCCTTGGTCACGCCATAAACAAAGCGATTGGGCGCGCCCTTGAGACTGCCGACCGCCGAGGCCATATTGATGATCACCCCGTCTTTGGCTTTGAGCATCGCCGGCAAGGCGGCGCGGATCATGCGGATCATCGCCTTGACATTGAGGTCAAAGGCAAAGTCAAGTTCGGCATCTTGCATGTCCATGATGGTACCGGCATGGACAAAACCGGCGCAGTTAAACAACACGCTTACCGGATTTTGATCGCCAAATTCGGCGAATAATTTTTCAATCGCCGCCTTGTCCAGCACGTCCAATTTCCGCGCCGTGATGTTGGGATGGGCGGTCGCCAGTTCTTTGAGCGCGGCATCGTTTATATCGGTGGCGGTGACGTACAGCCCCGCCTCGGCCAGGGCCAATGCCGCGGCCTTGCCGATTCCCTGTCCCGCCGCCGTGACCAAGGCATGTTTACCAAAATAAGGGTGTTGCATCGGTTTTTCCTTCCTGTGTCATAAATGTCGTCTCGTAACAAGGTCGTTCCTTAGGGAAGGTTTGATTAAGTGCGGCAAAGGCCTGTCCTGAGCCATTGGTTCGCAATAGCGTGAGGATGCCGCCGCGCACCTAAAGAGCGTCATTACCCGCCGGGAAGATTATGACCCCCCCTTCCTGCTTAGGAAGGGGGGGATAGCGACGCTTAGCTGCGAAGCAGCTTAGCGGAGCTTGGGGGGGTTGGTGATGGTTAAAATCTAATCAGAATCAATAAGTTACACCAACCCCCCCAAGAAAAGCTAAGAATTTTTTTGACAAAAAATTCTAGCTTTTCTATCCCCCCCTTCCTAAGCAGGAAGGGGGGGTCAGTACGACTTAATCAGACTTTCCTTTAAAAATCCCCTCAAAACCCAAACATGTGATCAAAGGCAAAGCCACCCGCTGTGGTGGTGAGGCCGTGAAAACCAAACAACCGACAGGTGACATCGCGGATAAAGATTTGCGGCCGCCCCCCCGCCGCCGCCCGCTCGGTTTCGTTAAACAAAGAGTGGGTGCGAAAGAAATAACTGCCATTCTGGGCGATGGCGATGTGTCTTGTCGCGCAAACCTCGCCATTTTCGTCCATCAGGATAATATCGGTGGTCGAGTGCGGATGCCAGATATTCCCACTGCTGGGATAGATTAAATGGCACAAACTGTCGCGGCCATTGCCATCCACCCGCAGGAACAGACGGGTCGACAGGCCAGGCGGCTTGCCGATATAAGATTGCGGCTCTTTTTTCCAGCTCCAGGGGATGTTGTAAAGATGCGCGCCAAAACTGGTATCGGCAAATTGCCCCGATGCCCGCGCCTGATAGCGGAACAGCCCATGCAGCCAGCCATTGGCGCCCGCCGCCGCCGCCGCGTCGCTGCTGAAATCGTAAGCAAGCTCGCAATGGCCGTACTCATGATTCGCCGCCGCCGCCAATTTATGCCACATTGCGGAGAGGCCTACCAGGGCCTGGTGATGCCGCGGCAAAACCCCAAATTGATGCTGCGCCAATTCAGTGCCATCGGCGGCAAACAAAGTTAATTTAAGCGGGTTCGCCGCCTCGCCCCGCACCATCGGGGTCGGCAACAGCCAGGACTCGAACGCTGCCACCGGCAAAATCGGGGCCGGCAGCAAATACCCCCGCGCCAAGGGCTTTCCCGCCCCAATTAAGCCGGGTAAAGCCGCATCCGCGACCAAATCCACCCGCTCGACATTCATATGGGCGATATATTTTTGCGGCGCAGGTTCCGCCGCTTCGGTGATCACCTCGTAACGTGGGCGCACCACCTGGCGGGCGGCATGGAGTTCATATTGTTGCGGCCAGGTGGCGGCCTGGAATAATTTGCCGAGATCAATCGCCGCCACGCCATAAGGGGGAATGGTGACGCCAATCGGCATTGCCGCCTCATCCTCGCCCATGCGGTTGAGGGTCATCGCATCAGGCGCAATCGCCACCGGGTGGCAATTTTGCAGCCATAATAAAACCCGCTCGCCGTTTTGGGGGGCGGGCAGGCCGGCATAATAATCCGCCGGAAACGGATTGGCATCATGGGTACAAGACACCAGGCCATCGCCGTTATCGCGCTCGGCCATGCGGTCATTATCGTGGTAAATATCCAAGGCATATTTAATCACATCATGACCACGCGCCCCCACCGCATGGCAAAATAGCGAGCCGCAAAATTCGACCCGGCTGGCGACAAAGGATTTCGTCACTGGATCGGGCAGGGTATGGGTTGCCACCCGAAGTTCACCCAATTTCGCCGCAATATCGCGGGAGTCAATCACAATGGTGGCGGCTTTATCGGGCAAATCTTGCCACCACCTGGCCAAGATTTCGCCGTTTTCATCGAACAAACACAGCCATAATTTCACCCCGCGGCCGCCATGCGAATGCCAGTAATTGGCAGTAATCATCCGCGTGTGCCAGCCGCCGCCTTCGCGCATCAAGACAAAATCGGCGGCAAAATTAAGCGGATCAAGATAATGGCGCGGATGACCAATCATGTCATCGGGCAGCTTAATCGCATCGAGGGTAATGAGTTCGGCGGCGCGTCCCTGGGGGTGTCCCTGAGTGTGTCCCTGGGGGTGCGGCATGACCGGACGCAATTGCCGCTCAATCCGTTCGGCACCGAAATCCAAGGCCAGCACCACATCCGCCCCCGATTGCGGCAGTAAGGCCAAGGGTTGCATTTTATGCGCGCCGCATTGGGTACCAACATCTTCGAGCCTTTGCCCATAAATCCCGACAATGTTCAGGCCGGATAAATCACATAATGCGGCAAAATCGCCCCAGCGTCTCTCGGCATCGAAGAGGGCAATTTTCCCCATCTGGCGCAAACGCGCGTGCAGTACGGCATATTTCTCCGCCGCCAAGGGATGACCCAGGGCGCGGAAAAATACCGATGGCCCGGTGGCATTGTCAAAGGTTTTAATATCCATTCATTTTTTCCTTGGTTATAAGGCTGCGATTTTTTCAATACGCCTTTGCCATTTTCTCCTGCACCAAGGCGCTGGCCGCGATGCCATCTTGGACGAGTTTTTCCTGCCCGTCACGCGTCAAATTTACGTCCGCCAATTCCCGAAAATAAAGCCGCCAAATCGCCGCACAGAGGATCGTGCCAATGCCGCCAATGACCACCGACGGCACCACCCCAAAGGCATGAGCGGCGACCCCCGATTCAAATTCGCCAATTTCGTTAGACGTGCTGACGAAGATGCCGCTCACCGCGCCCACCCGCCCGCGCATATCATCGGGCGTACCCAGTTGGATCATGTTTTGCCGCACATAGACGCTGATAATATCGGTGCCGCCCATGATGACCAAAGCCAATAAAGACAGCCATAAAGTTTCCGACAAGCCAAACACAATCGTCGCCGCGCCAAAGCCCGCCACCGCCCATAACATGATGAGGCCGGCGCGATTCCCCAAGGGACGCCTGGCCAGATACAGCCCCACCGCCAAGGAACCAATCGCCGGAGCCGAGCGCATCACCCCAAGCCCCAGCGGCCCCACCTGCAAGATTTGATCGGCATAGATCGGCATCAGGGCGGTCGCCCCGCCCAATAAAACCGCAAATAAATCCAGCGCAATAGCCGATAACAACACCCGCCGGACCCGAATAAAATAAATCCCCGAAAACAGTAATGGCCAGGTCAACCCACGGTTAAGGTTACCGCGCGAGCGGGTTTTAATCGCCGCCGCCGTCCACACCGCCGCAACTTGCATCAAGGCCGCCACCAGAAACACAATCATATTGCCAAATCCCAGGGCGGACTGGTTGCTCATGATGCCATAAAAAAACGGCCGGATCATCACATCGCCCAAGGCCAGGATCACTCCGCCCAAAGCCGGGCCACACGCCACCGTCACATGCATCACCGACGAGGCCAGAGCAATGGCTTTGGCCAAGGATTCGCGCGGCACCAGATTGGGGGTCAGGGCCTGGTAACTCGGCATGATAAAGGCCCGCGCCAAGGCATTTAACCCCACCGCCGGATAAATCAAATAAAGTTGCCAGGCCGGGCTGGCCATGATCACAATCAGCAACAAACCCGCCCCCGCCACCGCATGGGCAATATAACATAAGGTTAAGATGCGCTGCCGTTCAAATCGGTCAATCAAATGCCCGGCAAACAACGCCGCCGCAAAATAGGGCAAAAACCCGCACAAACCCACCATGCCCAACGCCAGTGCACTGTTGGTCAGCGACCATATCTGCCACCCGATCGCCACCACCTGCATGTTATTGGCCATGCCAATCAGAAACCGCCCGGTCAACAGCATGCGAAAATCAGGAAAACGCCACACCGATAATGACGGATTGAGGGCGGTATGAGCGGGGGAGGGCGGCACCGTTTTAGATCGGTCTGTATCTTGGGCCAAGGAAATTACTCCGTCTCTTTTGCGAACCCCTTGGGTGATCATTTCCGCGTCTGGGGTAAGGGGGGCGGAGCGGTGGTTGGAGGCAGGTCAATATTATGGTGCCGGCGGCAGGATTTGAACCCGCGACCTTCGGTTTACAAAACCGCTGCACTACCCCTGTGCTACGCCGGCCTGGATGCCTCATCTTGAGTTTTCTTTTAGCTAATTTATCCCTAAGATGCAACATATTGCTCATTAAGAAAAGTCCGAATAAGTCCCAAACTTGCCACACGAGCCGCGCATTTGCGAGCGAAGCGAAGCAATCCAGTAACATCCTGAAATTGCTAGATTTTTCTGGATTGCTTCGCTTCGCTCGCAAATGCCATTTCCTGGATTCTGAGACTTATTCCGACCTTCCTATACAGGCCTGGTGGCAACCCAGTGGGAAAATTTTGGCCTTTCGTTAAAATCCGTGCTATTGTTTTTGTCATTGATTGTCGCGCTCGCTACCGCGCTTTATTTCCGCAGGACCCGAAAATGAGCCAACCCATGACCGGAGCCGAATATTTAATGATTTTCTTTATCATCGCCTGTCTTGTGGCGATGCTGTCTGATCATTATTATTACAAGCGCAAAAAACGCCCGGCGCGTGGCGATAAGGCGCATAGATAATGGCAATTTCATCACTTGCCGCGGGATGTTATGGCAGAGCGGTCGCACGAATTTAATGGAGAGTCTGAATAAGTCTTTTAGACCTTCCCTAAGGAATAGCAATAAGGAAACCACCAATGCCCACCAAACACATGATTACCGCCGCCGATATTTTGCCCATGTCGGAATATCTCAAAGTACGTACCGAGAAACGCCGCGCGATTATTGCCGCCAAGCCATTTCGGCAAGTGCCGATTGGCCCCTATGCCATGGTGACGTTTGAAAATTATGACAGCATGTGGCTGCAAATTCAGGAAATGCTCTATATTGAAAAAGGCGGGGCCGAGCAATTGGTCGATGAACTGGCCGCTTATAATCCCATGATCCCCAAGGGCGACGAACTCACCACCACCCTCATGTTTGAAATTGACGAACCGGGATTGCGCAAAAAAATCCTGGCCGAGTTGGGGCGGGTGGAATATTCCTGTTTCATTCGTTTTGGGGCCGAGAAAATCACCGCCATCCCCGAAGACGACACCGACCGCACCAATGAAGAAGGCAAAACTTCGTCGGTACATTTCCTGCATTTCCGCTTTAGCCGCGCGGAGCAGGAAAAATTCCGCCAGGCCGATAGCATCGAAATCGGCTTTGATCACCCCAAATACGGCCATATAGCCCGCATCTCGCCCGCCGCCCGCGATGTGCTGGCGACAGATTTTGGCGGCATCGCGCCACCGCGATAAAGGCGGCGATACATCACGCTCCCTTAGGAGGGGCTGATTAAGTCTAGTTTTACCGCCCCCCTTCTTTAGGAAGGTCTGAATAAGTCTAGTTTTACCCCCCCTTCTTTAGAAGGGGGGGAA
>JASGCR010000091.1 GCA_030054015.1 Candidatus Symbiobacter sp.
CCAGGAGTTTTAAGGAATAATACTCCTGGGGGATTACCCGACTCGAAATATCCGTTACACGGGTCGCCGCGTAAGTGAAAGCGGCGACAGCATAAAGTTGCCGCCGCTTTCACTTACGCGGCGGCTTTCGGCGGGTAATGACGCCCTTACTCTACAAGTGACGCCCTTCCTCTATATTTGATAATTTTAGATCAGCCACTTAATCTGAACGAGTACCCATCCCCCCCATGACCCAAAACATGACCCCAAACCTCCAAAATTACGATGTACGTGCCGCCGCCGCCGCGCCGATTCTGGCGATGACGGGGTGGGACAAACCCCAGGCGGGCATCAAATTAACCACGGCCCCCCCAGCGGGTCGTTTTAACCTGCGCGGATCGCCTGAATATTGCCGCCGCATCTGCGAAAAAATGTCACTCGCCTTGCCGCCGAAAATGCTGCAGGCGGCGGGCGGGAACCAAAACGCGGTGCTGTGGCTTGGCCCGGATGAATATTATCTCTATACCGAAGATGCCGACAAGGCCGCGCACTTGGCGGCATCTGCCGCATCCAATGCCGCGCCTGATCACGGCAGCCTGGTGGATAACAGCCACCGCTTTGTCGGGTTTCACATCGAAGGCGAAAATGTCGCAACCCTGCTCATGGCCTATTGCCCGCTTGATGTGACCGCAGCGGCCTTTCCGGTGGGCAAAGCCACCCGTACGATTATGGCCAAAATCGATGTCCTGCTCTGGCGACAAAGTGAGACAAAATTTCACATCGAAATTGCCCGCTCTTTTGCCCAATATGGGTTACGGCTGTTGGCTTTTGCGGCGAGCAATCAAGCCGCCCTGCGCCAGGCGGGTTTGATTTAACGCTTGGGATGGTCTAAATACGCGGCGGCGCGTCTGGTCGCCAAGGGTGAATTGCAAAAGAGTCACGAATCGGCTATACCCTCCCAGGGGCTTTTTTGTCTGATATTAAGGTGATTTTATGCGTGTTGGTGTTCCCAAGGAAATTAAACCCCAAGAGTTTCGGGTGGGGCTTACGCCCGATTCGGTGCGCGATTATGTCGCCCATGGACACAGCCTATGGGTCGAGGCCGGGGCGGGGGCTGGGATTGGAGCCGATGATGCCGCCTATCAAGCGGCGGGGGCGAAAATCGCCGCGACCGCCGACCAGGTCTTTGCCGAATCCGAAATGATCATCAAGGTTAAAGAACCGCAAGCGATAGAAATCGCCCGTTTGCGTCCCCATCATGTTTTATTTACCTATTTACATCTCGCCCCCGACCCTGGCCAAACCCAAGGATTATTGGCATCGGGCTGTACCGCCATTGCTTATGAAACCGTACGCGATGCGGCCGGGGCTTTGCCCTTGCTCGCGCCTATGAGCGAAGTGGCTGGCCGTTTGGCTATCGAGGCGGCGGGGGCGGGACTGCGCCGCTTTGCTGGCGGGCGCGGCTTGTTATTGGGGGGAGTCCCCGGCGTGGCCCCGGCGCGGGTGGTGATTTTGGGTGGCGGCGTGGTCGGCACCCAGGCGGCCCGCATGGCCGTCGGTATGGGGTCTGAGGTCACCATCATTGACCGCTCCCTCCCCAGATTGCGCCAATTGGACGATCTGTTCCAGGGGCGGGTGCGCACCCGCGCCTCAACCAAAGCCTCGATTGAAGCCGAGATCACCCAAGCCGATGCGGTGATTGGCGCGGTGTTGGTGCCGGGGGCTGCCGCCCCGCGCTTGGTCACACGGGCAATGTTAAAATTGATGAAACCAGGCGCGGTCTTGGTGGATGTCGCCATCGACCAGGGCGGGTGTTTTGAGACCTCGCACCCCACCACCCATGCCGAACCGACTTTTATGGTGGATGGGATCGTCCATTATTGCGTCGCCAATATGCCAGGGGCGGTGCCTTTGACATCGAGCCACGCTTTGAACAATGCGACCTTGCCCTATGGCCTGGCCCTGGCCGCGGGGCCGATTGCGGCGATGGAGAATGATCCGGGTTTGTTGGCGGGTCTAAACATCCGCGCCGGTCACGTCACCAACCAAGCCGTGGCGGCAAGCCAGAAATTGCCCTATGTCGCGCCCTTGGCGGCGTTGGCATAAGCTTAGGGGGGGGCTGAATAAGTCTTTAAAACAAAAAAAGTGGCATTTGCGAGCGGCGCAGCCGCGAAGCAATCCAGTAGCATCCTGAAATTGCTCGATTTTTCTGGATTGCTTCGCGGCTGCGCCGCTCGCAAATGCGCCGTTCTTTTGGCAAGTTTGGGACTTATTCGGACTTTCCTTAAGGAAGGTCTGAACAAGTCCTAAAATAGAGAGCGTCAAAAAAGGGAGCGTCATTACCCGCCGCCTTATTCGTGCAACGAATAAGGCGAGTCGGGTAATCCCCCAGGCGTATTATTCCCCAAAACTCCTGGGGGATTCCCCGACGCGAAATATCCGTGTTACACGGATATTTCGGCGGGGAATGACGCTCTTAGGTAGAGCTGCGGGGAATGACGCTCATTTTTTAGGACTTAATCAGACCTTCCTTAAGGGCTTTATCACACTCACTGTTACCGCAACGAAGGGGGACACCCATGCAAAAAGATTTAACTGCCGTGCGTTCCGAGATGCTGGAAAAATTGGAACGCCGCCGCCCAGCCTATAGCCTGGATCGTGAATTTTACACCGATGCTGATTATTACCAACTCGACCTTGACCTGATTTATTACCGCGATTGGGTGTTTGCCGGTCACGACATCGAAGTGGCCGAACCCGGCCAGTTTTTCACCCTCCAAATCGGTGACTATAGCGTCTTCGTGACCCGTGATAAACATGGGGAGATTCGCGCCTTTCACAATACCTGCCGCCATCGCGGATCAAAAATTTGTTTGACCGAAAAAGGCCATGCGGGCGGGCGGTTGGTGTGTCCGTACCATCAATGGACGTATGAATTAGACGGGAAATTAATGTATGCCCGTGGCATGGACTCGCAGCAAAAATTTGACCCGAACCAGCATGGTTTGAAACCGGTGCATGTCGCGGCGATGGGCGGCTATATCTGGGTCTGTGTCGCCGAGCAAGCCCCCGACATCACTGTCTTTAAGCAATTGCAAGAGCAATATTTCGCTCCCCACGGGTTGCGCGATACTAAAATTGCGATGGAATCGACCATCATCGAAAAAGGCAATTGGAAATTGGTGTGGGAAAATAACCGCGAATGCTATCATTGCCGCACCAATCACCCGGAATTGTGCCTCACTTTCCCCGAAACCCCGTCCATCACTGGTGTTGAAGGCATCGATGAAAACATCGAAATGCAAAACCATTGGAAATATTGCGAAAGCCTGGGTTTCCCAGCCAAATTCGTGATTGCCGATAATGGTCAATATCGTCTGACGCGGGTGCCGTTATTGCCGGGGGCCGACTCCTATACCATGACCGGCAAACCCGCCGTGAAAAAGCCCTTAAACCCGCGCGCCACCACCGGCATAGGCTCGTTGTTGCTGTTTAATTACCCCTCGACCTGGAATCACGGTTTGGTCGACCAGGGCGTGTCGTTCCGCGTCTTGCCTTTGTCGCCGACCGAGACGCAACTTACCACCCGTTGGTTGGTGCATAAAGACGCGGTCGAAGGGGTGGATTACACCATCGAAGGCCTGTCCGAAGTCTGGATCGCCACCAACAATCAAGACCGCCGCATCATCCAAGACAACCAGGCCGGGATTTTATCCCCTGCCTATGAACCCGGCCCCTATTCGGTCGAGCAAGAATCGGGTTGCATCCAATTTGTTGATTGGTATACCGAGGCCATGAAGGATCGTTTGAAGCCCCAAAGCAAAGCCAAAGCCCGCCCCAAATTGCGGGTCGTGAGTTAGGCGGGGCGTTGTGCCGCTAAAGCGCGTCAAAAAAGGGAGTGTCAGAAAAGGGAGCGTCAAAAAAAGGGAGCGTAAAAAAAGGGAGCGTCAAAAAAAGGGAGCGTCAGAAAAGGGAGCGTCAGAAAAAGAGAGCGTCATTACCCGCCGGAGTGCAAGCGGATTTCCGCTTGCACTCCGAGTCGGGTAATCCCCCAGGAGTTTTGCGGAATAATACTCCTGGGGGATTACCCGACTCGCGCTGTCCGTTAATAACGGACAGCGCGGCGGGTAATGACGCTCTCTTTTTTGACGCTCTTTAGGCGGCGGGTAATGACGCTCTTACTTCTTACCTCTATCCTCTATCCCCAATAATCGTCGCCACATAACGCCGGGAAACCTTCTCAGGCAAACTGTTTTGCGCCAAGCGGTCGGCCAGGCACGACCAATCCACGTGATCGAGCAATTGGTCTTGGTTGAAACAGCTAAACACGATTTTCTCAAGGCCGGTGGCGGGATCGACCTGGCGTTGCAAACATTGGGCGCAGATTTCCTTCATCATACATTGCATCGGTGAGTTGATGCTGCCAATGCCAATCGCGTCTTGGTTAAGATAGGGGGCAAGCGTGGCATGACGCGCCGCCGCCACCGCCGCCATCATGCGGTCGGAACCAATCGCAATCACCCGCTTGACCTCGGATAATTTAATCGGCATAGCCCCCAATTGGCCGCCGCCATAGGCCGCCATGGCCGCCACAATATTGCCGACGAAATTTTTATCGTGCGGGCGGGTGGGGGTAAAGCCGGGGGCCTGGTCACAGCACCAGACCACGATGTCGGCGGCTTGCTCGATCTCGGCGATTTTGTAGCGGTCTTGCAAGGTTTTATAGCCCGCGAAATACAAGACTTTGCCGCCCGCATCACGAATGGCGCGGCCAATGGAAAACAGCACCGCATTGCCCAAACCGCCGCCGACCAACATCACGGTCTCGCCGGGTGCGATTTCGGTGGGTGCGCCGGTCGGCCCCATCAACACCACCGGCTCGCCAGGCTTGAGCTTTTGGCATAAAGACGAGCCGCCGCCCATTTCCAGCACAATCATCGAAATGGTGCCGGCTTTGGGGTCGGCAGTGGCCCCGGTCAAAGCCAGGCCCTCCATCGCCAAAATGGTTGAATTTTCGCCCTGCCGGATGCGTTCGGCATTGGCTTCGTAATTTTGCAGGCGGAAAAATTGGCCGGGTTGAAAGGCCTGCGCCGCCAGCGGGGCCTTCACCACCACCTCGATAATATTGGGGGTCAGGCGATTCACCGCCACCACAATCGGTCGCAAATCGCGCGATAAATTTTGGCTTAATTCATGACTGGCTTTTTTATCCAAGACAGGTCTTCGTTCCCGCAATATCTCCGACACGACTGGATAACCGTTTTTGGCACTCGCCATGGCTTTGACGACATTGCCGGCAAAGGACGGATGCAAATCGCCAAAAAACGTTACGGCGCGGCCATCGGCCTCGCGGTGAATGATCATTTCCGCCAGGGTGGGTTTGGCAAGTCGCTCCGGGCTGGTTTTATCCCCGGCCTGGGTAAAGGCCTGGAAATATTTGCCGTCCAGCGTGTAATTTTGCGGTTCTTCGCGTTGCAGCACGGTGTTGGGCTGGGTGCCAGCCGCGACCAAAATGGCACGGGCGGGAATGACGGATTCAAATTTTGTCCCGTCTGACTCACCGGCCACCCGCAATCCTTGCGCCGCGCCATATTGATCAATCTCCACCGCAACGGGGGCAAGGTTTTCACTGAAAAAAATGCCTTCTTCCATGCCTTTCTGGACTTCTTCGTGATTGAGGGTGTAACTGGGGGCATCGACCAGGCGGCGGCGATAGACCAGGGTCGCGCCGCCCCAGCGTTGCAGCAGGGATATTTCATCGGCCACCCGATTTTCACGCGCGGCGGCGGCACGCTCGGCCCGCAAGGCGGTGGCGTGGGCGATAAATTCCTCGGCAATTTCGGTATCCTCCGCCGTCCAGCCTTGGCGGGCCGCCGCAATCCCCCCCTGATTAACCCCCTGGGCGGCGACCAGTTTTTCATAGCGGGTCAAAAATTTCTCGACCTGCACGCGGTAATAAGCCAAAGCCTCGGTCGCCGTGTCAATCGCGGTGAGGCCGCCGCCAATCACCACGACGGGCAGGCGCAATTGCAAATTGGCGAGCGAGTCCGCCTTGGCCGCGCCAGTCAATTGCAACGCCATCAAAAAGTCCGAGGCTTGCCGCACCCCCTTGGCGAGGAAATTGGGCAAACCGAGCAAGGTTGGCCGTCCCGCCCCCAGACACAGGGCAATATGGTCAAATCCCATCGCAAAGGCCTGGTCGGTGGTGAGCGTGCCGCCAAAGCGTACCCCGCCGAATAATTGATATTCCGCCCGCCGCTCCAACAATAACCGCACCAATTTCAGGAAATTTTTGTTCCACCGCACCGTGATGCCATATTCGGCCACGCCGCCAAACCCGGCCAATGTTCGTTCGTCCAAATTTTCAAACAAATCTTTGCTGTGTTCGATTAAAGCGAAATCGGCGGGTGCGGATGAGAAGGTTTGCTGATTAAAATCACGACCGACCAGATCAGCCGCAAGCGGCTCGATTTTCAAGCCGTCAATCGCCACCACCTGGTGGCCGTCATTCATGAGATGATGGGCGAGGGTATAGCCCGCCGGGCCTTGCCCCACCACCAAAACCTGGTACCCCGATGGTGGCAAGGGCAGCGGGCGGCGGAAATTAAGCGGATTCCACCGCGTGAGCAGGCTGTAAATTTCAAAGCCAAACGGCAATTCCAACACGTCTTTTAAAGTGCGGGTTTCGATTTGGGGAATATCGACCGCCTCTTGTTTTTGATAGATGCAGGATTTCATGCAATCATTGCAGATGCGGTGGCCGGTGGCGGCGAGCATCGGATTATCGATAATGGCGGTGGCCAGGGCCCCAATCGGTATCCCGCCCGCCTTTAATTCATTCATCTCCGAGATTTTTTCATCGAGTGGACAGCCCGCCAAATTCACCCCCAGCGGCGATTTTTTGAAGCGGTTGGCCGCGCCTGGTTTTTCTTTCAAGCCGGTTGAACATGAATCGCGCCCCTGGTGGTGGCACCAAATGCAGTAATTGGCTTGGTCGAGCGCACCTTCTAAATCCATGCCCGCGTCGGTGAGGGCAAAACCGCTCCGTTGCCGCAATTCATGATGGCCGGTGTCCAATGCCATGCGGCGCACGCCATGTACGGTCGTGGTTTTTACCGCCACCAGATTCATCGGGTCGATTTTGGCGGGTTGGTGGAATAATGTGCCGTTTTTATGGCGGTGTTGCCCTTCGGGGCTGTACAATGCCCAGGCCGCGTACCGTGCCAGGATATTTAAGGTTTCAACTGGAGTGTCATCGCCGGTGGGATCAACCCGCAATGGCGGGGCGGGCGGATCGGGCGGGGTGATTAAATCGAGCAAATGCTGGGTTTTATGGGCGAAATAGGTCTCATCCACCGGCCAGCCGACGATGGGTTCGACCTCGTTTTCCAGGGCGGCGAGGTCAAATTGCGCGGTTTGTTCGGCGGTGAATTCCTTGGCCACGCGGCGTTGGACAAAATTGCGTTTGACGGCAGCCACCGGTTGGTAGCGGGCGTGGCGGGCTTTTAATTTGCTGAGTTCATCCTCAATATCAAATAACAGGCCAAGAAATTCTTCGAGCGACGGGGCGAGGGCAAGAATCAGTTCGGATTCTTGGAGGTCATTTAATGTGTCCGGTGCCGCCCGCGCCGCCATGAGTTGGTTATACAAAGCGAGGTCATGGTCTTCTAGGCGGTCAAGAAAGGCCGCATCTAATTTGACGAGACCGTCGCGGGTGTATAGTTCCTGGGCTGAGAGTGTGAACATTTTTATTGCGACCCCTTTCCAATTCAGTCATTTTGACATACCTTTACCCTACCCGTTTCACCCTGTCAAAGTTTTCACCCATGTTGCTTGCCTCCCCTCAATATTTAAAAGGAAGAGCGTCAAAAAGAGAGCGTCATTACCCGCCGGACTGCAAGCGGT
>JASGCR010000092.1 GCA_030054015.1 Candidatus Symbiobacter sp.
GGTCAAGAAAAGTTACCCGCGCTTACGCGCGGACTTTTCTAACCTCAGAATGACATTTTTGGGACTTGTTCAGAGGTTCCTTAGGGAAAGAGAGTTAATGTAGCTTATTTGGGAATCAGAATATATCTTTATCGAATGGGAAAACTATGTCGCGTTTACGAGAAAAATTGCACCGTTTATATATGTCATTGCGGCGGATTGCGCCGCCCGAAAAGGCAGCCGCCAAGCTATTGTGGGGTCAATTGGTTGCGGCGGCGCGGGCACCGGTTTTTTATCGGGATTATGGCGTCCCGGATCGCCCCGAAGCCCGCTTTGAGATGGTGGTGATCCATCTTTATTTATTGCTCGCCCGCTTGAAATCAGAGACCAACGCAGATAAAGCGGATAAAATCGTAGCGAAACGCTTGGCCGATGCCTTGTTTGCTTTGATGGTCAAAGATTTCGAGCAAAATTTGCGCCAAATGGGAGTGGGGGATTTGCGGGTGAGCGGCAAAATGAAGAAACTCATGGCGGCATTTTATGGCCGCATCAAAGGGTTTGATCAATGTTTTGACGATCCGATTTTGCCCGCCGCACAAGCCTTGACCCATATGCTGCGCCGCAATCTGGCCGGCAGCGACCAACCCAATCGGGGCGAAGCCACAGATGGCATGGCCGCGGTGGCGGATTATATGGTGGCGGCGCGTGGGGTTTTGACCGCGCTTGACTTTGGGGCCATTTTTACCAAAGGTGTGGCCTGGCCGATTCCGTAATTTTCTGGCAGGGCTTTGGTGAGATGGGAAAAGCAAAATCTGACAAAATGGCGGGGGCTGCGCTCCCCCCGCCCGAATTTTCGCGCGTGGTCGTGGCCGAGCAATGCCGCAATATTGCCCAGCATCACACCATCGCCGCCAGCCCGGACGAATGCGCCGCCTTGGCCCGGCGGTTTGATTTGCTGCGAATGACGCGGTTTGAGGCCGAGTTAAAACTGACGCGGCAAAAATCGACCCAATTTATCCATGTCACCGGGGTGTTCAGGGCCGAACTGGCGCAATCTTGTGTCGTGAGCTGGGTCGAGATTCCCCAAAATCTGCGGGGCGAGATTGATAGCTATTTTTGCCCCCCCGATTTTTTTGCTGATTCCGGCCCCAACGCACCGTCCAAGGGCGATCACAAGGGACATACCATTGATCTTGAACTGGGGGATGCCGACATTGACGAGATTCACGACGGAAAAATTGATTTGGGCGAATTGGCGGCGCAACATCTCGCCCTTATGCTCGACCCGTTTCCGCGTGCCGAACCTGCGGCGAACTGATCACAGATTTGGCGCAAACTGATCGGGGAAATGCGAGCGTAAATAGGCCAGACAATGGCCTTGTTGCTTTTGGGTGGTGTTGAGGCTGGTTGCTTGGTTGTCCAAGAAAATATTCTGCCAAATCAGCTCCATGCAGCCAATCAAGCCATCGGCAATCGCCGCCGGATGCTGCCAAGGCTTATTTTCGATGCGGCAAATCTCGGCAATTAACCCAAGAACCAAGTCGCTATAGCGTTTATCCAACCCGCCACAAATCGCCATATAATCCGAACGCGCCGTCGATTCAGCCCAGAACGCATACCACACCGCGACGCGGCGCGGCGAGGCAATCACCGGATCAAGATAGCGCACAATCAACAGATGCAAAGCGGCGACCGGGTCATGGCGTAAATTTTCCACCGGCTCCAGCACGTCTTGCCGGAAATCATCGGCAATGGACTGCAATGCCGCCATTAATAATTCGGCTTTGCTGTTAAAATAAAACGACACGATGCCCGGCGACATGTCCGCAATCGCCACCACCCGCTCCACCGTGGTGCGCGAAGGCCCATGCACATAAAGAGCCGAAATGGTTGCTTCGATCAAGCGTTGGCGTTGGCGTTCCCGCAGGGGACGCGGTTTTCCGGCGATGATGCGCGCATCTGCCACCTCAGAGTCCCCCTAAAAGCCCAGTGACACCGCGTTTGGACAAAGCGCGGGCGATGATCAGCCTTTGAATCTCGCTGGTGCCTTCCCACAAGCGATCCACCCGCACTTCGCGGAAAAACCGCTCGGCGACATTGTCGCGGCGATAACCCCGCCCGCCAAATATTTGCAGGACTTTATCCGCCACCCGCCCGACCATTTCCGAGGCCACCAATTTGGCCATCGAGGCATGGGCGTGCATCAGCGAGGAGTCAATCCCGGCCTGGTCTTGCAACTGCGCCGCCTGGTAGGTCATGAGACGCGCCGCCCATAAATCGGTGGCACAATCGGCCAGCATGGCCTGGATCATTTGAAATTCGCTGATGGGGCTGCCATCGACCAGGCGGTTTTGGGCAAATTCTAACCCTTCCTCAAGCAAGCGGGTCGCGGCTCCGCAGCATCGCGCCGCGATCATAATGCGCTCGCGCCGGAACCAACGGCGGGTAAAATCCAACGCTCCGCCCGGTTTGCCGATCAGATTGCCCACCGGCACCCGCACATCGGAAAAACGCAAAGTCGGATGGTGATGCGAAAATGTGTGCATAAAAAGCGGGTTCTCTAAGGCGGTGATGCCAGGCGTGTCAACATCAACAAAAAGCAAGCCATGCCCCAGATTGGGGTCATCGCTCATGACCGCTTCAAAAAAGTAAAATTGGGCGTGATTGGCACTGGTGACATACCATTTTTCGCCGTTTAACACGTAATGGTCGCCATCGCGCCGCGCCGTGGCCTTGATCGAATCGGCACTTGAGCCAGAATCGGTCTCGGTCAGGGCAAAGGCCTCGCGTTTGGTGCCGAGCATCATCGGGCGAATCCAATTTTCGAGTTGCGCCGGGCTGCAATTTTCAAACATCCATTGTTGGGGTTCGGCAAAGCTCCAGACCAGGCCATTGGTCACGCGCCCCAATTGTTCCCACACAATCATCTGGTCAAAAATTGAGAGGGCGAGACCGCCATGCGCCACCGGCACATCCAAACGCGAAAAACCGAAATTATGACTGGCCTCTTTGCTTAATTTTTCTTGTTCGGGGGGGATTTCGCCGCCATGCGCCTCGGCATAAACTTCGAGTTTTTGCATTTGGTCGGCATAGGTGCGGCCTTTTTTCTGCCAGGCCAGCGAGGTGTCGGACAAGGGGTAAATCAGGGTGGATGTCAGGGGCATGTTTTCCTCACGTGAATTATAGCCTCAGAATTTAACCCGTGCGGCTTTGAAATACAAGTCCTGCGCCGTTGCCTCGTCGGTTTCGCGGTCGGGGGCCTCGACCAGGTTTTGCTCGTGCTGGGTAACAATCCCGTGCGCGCCAAAGAAATAATCCGACAAAACTGGATCACCGCATTCGGTAATATAATGATAGGATAATTGAATTTCCGGCAAGCGGCTGGGAATAGGCAAATGCTCTACCCAGCCTTCGGTGTAATAACGTAACCAAACCTTGGCGATGGCGGCATAATCCGGGTTCAGATGCGGCAAAATCCGCAAAATGACTTGGATCAGATAAACCCCCAGCAAATTATTGGCTTGCGAAAAAGCCGAGTCGCTATGCCCGCCATGCACCGCCATGGGTACATTAAAAAAACCCAATTCGCCCTTTTGCCCCAACATCCAATGCACGGCGCAGTCCAGGGTTTTAAGATCGTCAAATTCAGGCAAAACACATTGCTTCAAAATGGCGGTGCGTGCCATCAAGGTGCTGGGAAAGAAACCGTAATGATTATGCAGTAAAAGGGCGTGATCATTCAGTCGCACCAAATTTTCATCGCCCTTAAGGGGAGTGCGGTCAAAATCGGCCGGGCTTATCGCCTTATGATCCATTTCCACCACATCATGGGCGATGGCCGCCAGATTGGGGTAATTGTCCAATCCTGCCTTTTGCACCGATAATTTTCCCCGCGAACACCAAACATCATCGCCCTCTAGGATCGCCACATAGGGGGCAAAGCAATAACCCAATCCGAGACGCAGATTACGCGCTAATCCGACATTTTCTTCGCGTAAAATGGGAATTATTTTATCGGGAGATTGGGCGGCCAATTTCTCGATCAGGGCGGCGGAATCGTCGGTCGAGGCATCGTCGCAGATCATAATTCGATTGATTTTGTCCTGGCAATCTTGGGCCAGCACCGATGCCACCGCGAGTTCTAAATATTTTGCATGATTATATGAAATAATTAACACATCGATCATAATTTTTACCCGAACCTTACCCACGATCGGAATTTAGGGGGAAAATTTGCTGGGCGCAATCACTTTGCCAGCAACGCGCATAAAAGTGGCAAATTTTGAATTTGACAGATTTTAGCGAACAATGTTACATTTTATCCTCACATGCGACAACAAAGCCGTTTAGACCGAGCTATCCGAGTTTAATAAAATATTTTGGGGGAGGGAAATATGAGCCAGCAGCCTCATTTGCAAGGTGCCCAGGGGAATGTCAGGGCGATGCCCTTGAGGGCGAACAGCAACATGCCCGCCGCCCAGGGGAGTAATCAGGGGGGCAATAACGGATCGCCACCAGGAGGGCCTCCCGTGGATTTACTTGAACGTGTTATCAAAATTGAAGCCGCGATTCCAAATCTAGCGACCAAATCCGATTTGGCCGATTTGCGCGGCGACTTAAAAACCGAAATGAGCAATAATAAGGGAGACTTAAAAGCCGAAATGAGCAATAATAAGGGAGACTTAAAGGCCGAAATGGCTGAAAATAAGTCCGAATTAAGGGGCGAGGTCGCTGATACAAAGATCGACCTCAGGGCCGAAATGGCCGCAAATAAGGACGAGTTAAAGACCGAAATGGCCGCGATTAAGGCCGAAATGGCTGCAAATAAGGCCGAATTAAAGGCCGAAATGGCTGCAAATAAGGACGAGTTAAAGACCGAAATGGCCGCGAATAAGGCCGAATTAAAGACCGAGCTTGCGGAAACCAAGGCCGAATTAAAGGCCGAGATTGCGGAAACCAAGGCCGAATTAAAGGGCGAAGTCGCCGCTTTACGGGTCGAAATGCACCAGGAATTTGCCAAAATGCACCAACATATGGTTACCATGACCTGGCGATTCATTGGATTTAGCACCACCGTTGCGACCGGATTGGTGGCCGCCACCTATTTTATTAGCCTTCACGCGGGGCGTTGAATAGCGGGGTGTTAAAAAACTGGGCGTTGAATAGCGGGGTGTTAAACATCGGGGCGTTAAACAGCCGATCACGCGGCGGGCGCATTCTGGTCGAACAAAGCGGGCGTCATCCAGGGAACATGCGGCATCAGACGGTTTTCCACGGATTCCAGAATCAATTTACGCGCCATATTGGCCAGTTCTTGGGGGATCGTCCCCAATTCTTGCCGCCGCGCCACCAGGGTTAAATGGCGGCGGAAATTGGGGCCGGGCAAAGGCGCACAGTGAAAATTATCCAAGCCAAAATTGGCTTCGAGCAAGCAAAGCGGCGTGATAATGGCATAGCCACACCCCGCATGAACCCGCGACAAAACGCCATAAGGCGAATCAAATTCGGTATGGCGGGGTACATTAATGCGCAAGCGGCGCAAATGCCGATCAATGTCGCTGCCGGTATGAGAACGGGCTGAAAACCTTACCAATTCATGGGTGTGGGCAAAATCGGTCAATCCATTCACGCTATCAGGCGGGGTCAGATGTTTGGGCATGACCAAAAAATAAGGTTCGGTAATCAGCGACCATCTTTCCAGCCCGTCAATATCCACCGAATCCTCGACCCCCAAGACAATATCGAGCCGGCGGGTAAACAAAGCATTGGCATGAGATGCGGTCAAACCCGAAAAAACCGCGACTTGTTCCGCCATTTCCGACAAACGTTGGGATAAATTGGGTAAAAGACAGCGCATCAGAGAATCGACCATGCCCACCCGCAAACTCGCCAATCGGCTGTTGGTGACATCGCGCAACATGGGGGCGATTTGCCGGGCTTCGGTCAGTAAAAAATTGGCGCGTTGGCGCAATATTTCGCCGCCTTGGGTCAGGACGATGGGGCGTACCGAGCGATCAAATAATTTGGTACCCAACCTGGCCTCGATATCGGCGATTGATTGGGTGACGGCGGGCTGGGTTAATCCTAAATCACGGCTGGCCGATGCCATTGAACCGGTTTCGCAGACGGTCAGAAAAATCTGTAATGCCCACAAATCAAAGGGAAATTCATCGCTTCGCATCACGGCTCCTTGGCATTGAAAAAATCTGAGTTAATTGTTTGGACATTTCCACTCGCAAAAGCAATAATAACAAAGATTTATATTAACGCAAGGTTAAAAATCTGGTATAATACCGCGCAGAAGCAATGATGCGATCACCCTTGCGTCCGCCCTCAGTCCGCCCTTAGCCCAAAATGGTTGGAAATGCTCAATTCTCTCCCCTCTTCACAGGCCACCCGACCTAAATTCGGTCAAAAATACTCCGCCCTGCGTTTGGTGATGGATGCTTTGACCCAGAATCGGAATCTGCAACCGCAATGGCGCAGCCCCACCCCCAAAGCGCGTTACGATGCGATCATCGTGGGCGGCGGCGGTCACGGTTTGGCGACGGCCTATTATTTAGCCAAAAATCACGGCATGACGAATATTGCGGTGCTGGAAAAATCTTGGCTGGGAGGGGGCAATGTCGGACGCAACACCACGATTATTCGTTCCAATTATTTATTGCCGGGCAACATCCCGTTTTACGAAATGGCCATGCAACTGTGGGAGAAATTAGAGCAAGATTTTAACTATAATGCGATGGTAAGCCAGCGCGGCATCATTAACCTGTACCATTCCGATGCCCAGCGCGATGCCTATGCCCGCCGCGGCAATGCCATGCGGATGCACGGAGTCGATGCCGAGCTGCTTGACCAGGCTGGGGTGCGCCGTCATCTGCCTTTCCTCAATTTCGACGATGCCAGATTTCCAATCCAGGGCGGTTTGCGCCAGCCCCGCGCCGGCACGGTGCGCCATGATGCGGTGGCTTGGGGCTATGCGCGGGGAGCGGATCAGCGCGGGGTTGACCTCATCCAAAATTGCGAAGTCACCGGCATTAAAACCGACGCGAATGGTGTGGTGGGGGTGGAGACCACGCGCGGTTTTATTGCCGCCAAGAAAATCGGCCTCGCCTGTGCCGGGCGGTCGTCGCAAGTGGCGGCCATGGCCGGCCTGCGCCTGCCGATTGAAAGCCATGCCTTGCAAGCCTTTGTGTCCGAGGGGATCAAACCCTTTATCGACACGGTTGTGACCTTTGGGGCCGGGCATTTCTATATCAGCCAATCCGACAAAGGCGGCCTGGTGTTTGGCGGCGACATTGATGGCTATAATTCTTATGCCCAACGCGGCAATTTGCCCACCATCGAAGATGTCTGCGAAGGCGGCATGGCCTTGATGCCCGCGATTGGACGGGTGCGGATGCTGCGCCATTGGGGCGGCATCATGGATATGTCGATGGATGGCTCGCCCATCATTGACAAAACCCCGATAAATGGCCTGTATTTGAATGCCGGTTGGTGTTATGGCGGGTTCAAGGCCACGCCCGCTTCGGGCCATTGCTTTGCCGAGTTAATGGCCCGCGATCAGCCGCCCGCCGCGATTGCCGCCTACCGCCTTGACCGCTTTGCCCAGGGCTATGTGATTGACGAGAAAGGCATGGGGCCATTTCCAAATCTTCACTAAGAGAGGCTGCCATAAATTGTTTGAAGAAGTTCTTTAGACTTCCCCTCCCTTCGGGAAGGGGAGGTCAGCAGGGATTGCCGACTTAGACCTCCCCTTCCCGAAGGGAGGGGAGGATAGTTGAGCTTAGTTGCGAAGCAACTTAGCGAAACTTGGTGGGGTTGGGCTTTTAATGATTTAAAGCACCAACCCCACCAAGAAAACCTAACGCTCGCCTACGGCTCGCTAAGGTTTTCTAT
>JASGCR010000093.1:0-184 GCA_030054015.1 Candidatus Symbiobacter sp.
CCCCCCTTCTAAAGAAGGGGGGGTAAACAAATTTTCGACTTATTCAGACCTTCCTTAAAGAGCGTCATTACCCGCCGCCGCTTGGTGGTCGGGGGAAAGCCCCCAGGAGTTTTAGGAATAATACTCCTGGGGGATTACCCGACTCGAAATATCCGTTACACGGATATTTCGGCGGGTAATGACG
>JASGCR010000093.1:284-7861 GCA_030054015.1 Candidatus Symbiobacter sp.
CTCTCATTTTGACGCTCTCATTTTGACGCTCTCATTTTGACGCTCTCATTTTGACGCTCTCATTTTGACCTGTTCAGACTTTCCTTTATTCTTCCCCCCCGACCATGGTAAAAGAATACATGGGAAGCAGAAATTTCACAAATTTTATTCGACGGTTTTTTAACGTCAATAAAGGAAAACCGGACTGGATGGGTTTAAGCCATCCGAGCGGTATGGGGTCACCTGGCCGGGGCGAAAATGGCACCCCCAGGGACGCCCCCAGGGACGCCCCCAGGGACACCTCCAATGATACCCCTGGCGCACCGCCGCGCAAAGTCAGTATTGCGCTGACCTTGCGCCAAACCTGGCATATTGCGCGACCTTTTTGGTATTCGAGCGAGCGCGGTCGCGCCCTGATGCTGCTGGCGGCGGCGGTTGGCCTCAATCTGGGCATTGTTGCCCTGGCGGTTAAAATTAACAGCATCAATTCCGGGCTGTTTGATGCCCTGCAAAATTACGATGCGTCGGGCTTTATCAAAAATCTGATGTGGTTTGGCGGTATTGCCGCCATCTATATCGGATTTGCCATGTATCGTTATTATTTGCAACAACTCTTGGCGATTCGCTGGCGGCGGTGGTTGTCGCATTATTATCTTGACCGCTATTTAACGCGGCGCGCCTATTATCATATGCAGCTAGGTGGGCGCACCGCCGACAATCCGGATCAGCGTTTGGCCGATGATGCCCATCAATTTGTCGGTTATTTCCTGAGTTTGACCCTGGGAACCATCGATTCGGTGGTCACGTTATTTTCGTTTTTGGTGGTATTGTGGCAATTATCCGGCGCACTTACGCTTGATTTATCGGGGATAGGGGTGGCAACCAGTTTGGTCATACCGGGTTATTTGGTCTATGTCGCGGTGATTTATGCGGGGTTTGGCACCTGGGCGACGATTGCGCTTGGCCGTCCGTTGGTGGCCCTGAATTTCCACCAGCAACGGCTTGAGGCGGATTTGCGCTTTGGCCTTATTCGCCTGCGCGAAGCGGCCGAGCAAATCGCGCTGCTGCGCGGCGAGGCCCAGGAAAATCACGGCTTGCGTCAGCGCATTGCCCATATCCTGGAAGTGGCGTGGTTGATGGCACGGCGACGGAAATTACTGATTTTGCTGACGAGCGGCTATGGGCAAGTCGCATCGATTTTTCCCCTGGTGGTGGTTGCGCCAAGATTTTTCGAGCGCACTATTGGATTGGGGGCCATGATGCAAACCGTTGGGGCTTTTAACCAAGTGCAATCAGCTTTGTCTTATATGGTGGATGTTTATCCCAACTTTGCCGATTTCCAAGCCGTGACCTTGCGGTTAATTGGCTTTGAGCAGACGATTAACGCCCAGGCGGCTTTGCCTACCCAGGCTGCTTTGCCCGCCCAGGCCGATATGCCCGCCCAGGCCAGTTTTCCCACCCAGGCTGAGATGCCGCGCCGGAAATTGCATCATTATTATGACAACCGCATCGGTGTCGAGACGGATCAGCTGCAGATTTTTACGCCCCAGGGGGCGGCGATACTCCCCCCCATCAATCTTGCGCTGGCCTTGGGGGATAGTCTGTTAATCACCGGGCGTTCGGGTTTAGGCAAATCGAGTTTGCTGCGCTGTTTGGCGGGGATTTGGCCCTATGCCGCGGGCCGCATCACCACCCCCGATTCCGAGCAGATGGTGTTTTTGCCGCAAAAGCCCTATCTTCCGATTGGGAGTTTGCGGGCGGTGCTGTGCTATCCACATCCTCCGGAGGCCTTTCCAAGCGGGCATATCGAGGAAATCATGCACGCCTGTGGTTTGGCCGCCTGGTGCGACCAGTTAGAGGTCGAACGAAATTGGGCCAGCATCTTGTCCCTGGGCGAATGCCAACGCATTGGCCTGGCGCGGGTGTTATTATCAAAGCCGCAATTGGCTTTGTTGGACGAGGCCACGGCCTCACTTGACTTTGACAGCGAAGCAACGCTTTATCGCGCCTTGAGGCTATATGTTCCTGGGATAACAGTACTCAGCGTCGGGCATCATGCGAGCCTGCCTGAGTTTCATCAGCGTACCCTAAATCTTGAGGATTTGCGAAGCCGGCCCTCCCCTGCCAATATTTCCCTAAACCCCAGCCTGTAGCGATAGGTCTCCTGCCATCATGACGGATTCTCTCTTAAATTTCTTCCACAGCAGTTTCGACCAATATGGCGAATATGGATTGACACTGTTGGTGTTTATTTGGACCGCCTTGGAAGGCGAAACCATCGTGATTATCGCCGGATTTTATGCCCAAAAGGGATTGATCCATCTTTATTATTTGATTCCGGCGGCCTGGATCGGCAGTTTTATCGGCGATCAAATTTATTTCACCTTGGGGCGAAAATATGGTCCTCGTTTGTTGGCGCGGCGACCAAAATGGCAGGCTGGGGTCAATCGCGCTCTGGCGTTGTTTGAACGTTATGATACGTTATTTATTCTGTCCTTTCGCTTCATATACGGCGTGCGTAATTTTAGCTCGGTGGCGATGGGGCTGAGCAATGTGGCTTGGGCGCGTTTTGCCTATTTAAATTTTATTGCCGCCGGTATTTGGGCGACGAGTTTTTCGTTATTGGGTTATGGTTTGGCGCATATCTTTGTGCGTGATGAAGCAGATGCGTCCGGCCTCGCCCATTGGATCGGCATTTCCATGTTGATGCTGTTTGTGGTGGCCATTATTCTGATCGTCCGCCACAACCGCCGCCGCAGCGCCCAGAAACAAGAGGAAAAGCTAGATTAACCCGATCATCAGGCTGCGCCCCAGCCAGAATAATTTCCGCAGCGACCAATAGAGCGCCAAACCGCGCTTGGGTTGGCTCACGCGCGCCAAAATATCGCGGTACAGCCAAGCCAACAGCCACACAAAGCGCAAACCCCGCCGCGCCGTCCTGGTTGGGGATTCGGCCTGGTGGGTCGCCAATAACGCCAGAGATTGGCGGAAATCTTGCTGGGCGCGGGCGGCCAGGGCGGCTTTGACCTGGGGCAAAGACGGGTGAGACAACAAACCGGCAGGAGCGGGCGGCGCGGCCCCATATTGATGCCAGATTTCCTGGGGCAAATACACCCGACCGCGGGCGGCATCTTCGTCAATATCGCGCAGAATATTCGTAAGCTGCATGGCGCGGCCTAAATAGCTGGCGAGATTGGGTGGCGGCGGCGCAAAACCCAAACAGCGCAACACCAATTCGCCAATGCCAATCGCCACCGCCTGGCAATAATTGTGCAAATCTTGCTCGCAAAAAATACCGCCCTGGTCAAAAAATGTCACATCGAACGCCATGCCATCCAATAAATCGAGCAGATTTTGCCGCGGCCAGCCATAGGCGATGATAAAGGGCTTTAAGGCCAGAATCTCGGCCATGCCAGGCATAGGTTGGGCCGGGTTCGGCGTGGCATCGCGGTCAAGAGCCAATATCGCTTGCCGCCAGGCCGCGATCAGGGCCAGTCGCGCCCGGCCGCCATCTTTGTCGGTTGCGTCGATTTCGTCGATTTCGTCGTCTATCACGCGGCAAAAACGGTACAGCGCGGCGATGGCCGCCCGCGGTGATGCGGGCAGCAGCCAAAACGCCACGGCAAAGCTTGATCGCCTTGGTTTAGTTGGGGTCATAAAAAATTCCCTGGTGATGCGGTAACGTGCCGCCGCCCTTGTTCAAAACCCATGACCCCCCCTTCCTGCTTAGGAAGGGGGGGATAGCGACGCTTAGCTGCGAAGCAGCTTAGCGGAGCTTGGGGGGGTTGGTGATATTGAAAATCTATTTAGAATCAATTCCCTACACCAACCCCCCCAAGAAAAGCCAAGAATTTTTTGACAAAAATTCTGGCTTTTCTACCCCCCCTTCCTAAGCAGGAAGGGGGGGTCAGTACGACTTATTCGGACCTTCCTATTGGAGGGGGGGGCATAAAAATGACGCTCCTTCGGTTTGACACAATTTTAGATCGGAAACGGAATACCAGGCGGCAATTCGCCCAACCGACCACAAAAGAATCTCGTCCAACCAAAGATTTTCGTAGTGGGGGTGGTATGATTCTGTTGTGAAACCGCTCTGATGGGACAGATTTTTGCGGGCGGTGCTTTGCGTGTATCCGGCGTAACGGACGCAATTGCAACCTTATGTTGCTGAACGGCCAATGGATAAGTCAAATCATCATGGATCCAGGCCGCATGTACCACCAATGGACTAAATAAAAACGCCAAGCTTGAAAATATCAATAATTTGCGAATGCTTAAATTATTCTTTGCCATAATAGCCTCACTTTAACCCCTCCATATATATTCAATAAAATTTCCTCCGCCACAATTTGGATACTTGGATTAATCGACCAAGCCTTATTACAATATAAGTCTTAAATTTTGCCATTCAAGATCGGGTGGGAATATTATTATAAATTATATAAACAGCAATGGAACGGGACTGAGCTATTCCTTCACCCGTCTTGGGCGGGTTGCAATAAACGTGATGATGCCGCCAATAATGGCCGCACCAATGGTGGCATAAAAAAATGGGGTCATGGGTTAGTCCTTTGTATGCCTTGTCCGGGTTGCAATAAAGGTAATCAGCAAAGACAGTAACCCTCCCGCAATTAACCCATAAAATAAATGTGTCATGGGTTAGCCCTTCACCCGTCTTGGGCGGGTTGCAATAAAGGTGATGATGCCGCCAATGACCGTACCGCCAATGAGGGCAAAGAAAAGTGGGGTCATGGTTAGTCCTTTCGTAAATACAAGCTGAAATAGATAGTAAAGCAAAGCGTAAAAATTAAGCCGCCAACTTCCCAGTTCGATAACTCAAGCCGCCCAGCAATATAGGTGAAAAGCGTCGCCCCTTCAAGGATACTAAACCCGTCAAATATCCTTGCCAAGCCTTCTTTTTGCGCTCGGTTAAACAATGTCGTCACTTGCGTCGCTTGCGTCTTTTGCGGCTTTGCCATCGGACAATCTTTCTTTGTGATCGGTTCTAAGGCATGAAGGCCGCGCCGCCAACCAACCCGCGATCCTCACAAGATAAATTTCGACAAATCCGCGTTTTTGGCCAAAGGCGCGATTTTTTCCTCGACATATTCGGGGGTGATTTCAAATTTTTTATCGCTGCGATCCGGCGCCGAAAAGCTGATTTCGTCAAGCAAACGTTCAAGCAAAGTATGCAATCGCCGCGCCCCGATATTTTCCACCGTGCCATTGATTTCCGCCGCCATGCGGGCAATCGCATCGATGGATTTTTCCGTGAAGGACAAGGCAATGCCATCCGTCGCCAATAATGCGATATATTGTTTGATCAATGATGCTTCGGGTTCGGTCAAAATGCGGCGGAAATCTTCGTGGGTGAGGGGTTTTAATTCAACCCGAATCGGCAATCGCCCCTGTAATTCCGGCAACAAGTCCGAGGGTTTGGCCAGATGAAAAGCCCCCGACGCAATGAATAAAATATGATCGGTGCGTACGGTGCCATGTTTGGTCGAAACGCTGGTACCCTCGATCAACGGCAATAAATCGCGTTGCACCCCTTCGCGGCTAATATCCGCCCCCGCCCGTTCCGAGCGGGCGCAAATCTTGTCAATTTCATCGAGGAACACAATACCATTTTGTTCGACTGAATGAATCGCCTCGCGCGTCAGTTTTTCTTGATCGAGCAGGTTATCACCCTCTTCCTCTTCCAGGGCCGCCCGCGCCTCGGCCACGGTCATTTTGCGGCTGGATGATTTTTTGCCGCCCAGGGCCTTGCCGATCATGTCCTGCACCGAAATCATCCCCATCGAGGCACCGGGCATACCTGGTATCTCGAAACTGGGCATGGAAAAGCCGCCGGAATCTTCGAGGGTAATATCGACTTCTTTGTCATCCAATTCTTTGTTGCGCAGTTTTTTGCGCATTTTCGCACGCGTCTCGGCCGAGGCCGCATCGCCCACCAAAGCCTCCATCAAGCGTTCCTCAGCCCGTTCGGTGGCTTTGGCTTCGACTTCTTGGCGCATACGCTCGCGCATCTGATTGACGCCAATATCCAATAAATCGCGGATGATTTGATCGACATCGCGGCCCACATAACCGACTTCGGTAAATTTGGTGGCCTCAACCTTAAGGAAAGGCGCATTGGCCAGGCGGGCCAGGCGGCGGGCAATTTCGGTCTTGCCGACCCCGGTGGGGCCGATCATCAAAATATTTTTGGGCAAGATTTCGTCGCGCAATTCTGGCGCGACTTGTTGCCGTCGCCAGCGGTTACGCAGGGCAATGGCGACAGCCCGTTTGGCTTCGTGTTGACCGACGATAAAGCGGTCTAATTCGGACACAACTTCGCGGGGAGTGAACGCAGTCATTATGATGGTGCCTTATTTATGTTTACCCTCTATCACTGTCCTTGATTATTAGGCACTTAGGGCAAAGATTCAATAGTTATATTGCCATTTGTATAAATGCAAATCTCGGAAGCGATTTTAAGGGCGCGGCGGGCAATGTCCTCGGCCTCCAAGCCATCAATATCCACCATCGCCCGTGCCGCCGCCAAAGCAAACCCGCCGCCCGAACCAATGCCAATCAACCCGTCTTCGGGTTCCAACACATCGCCGGTACCGGTGAGCAGCAGGGAAACCTTGTCATCCGCAACCGCCATCATGGCTTCAAGCCGACGCAAATAGCGGTCGGTGCGCCAATCCTTGGCCAATTCAACACAGGCCCGCGTCAATTGCGAAGGATATTGCTCCAGCCGCGCCTCAAGCCGCTCAAACAGCGTAAAGGCATCGGCGGTCGCACCGGCAAACCCTGCGATCACCTTCCCATCCGCCAAACGCCGCAATTTACGCGCGTTTGATTTCAGCACTTGATTGGCAATGGTGACCTGGCCATCGGCCGCTATCACCACCCGCCCATTTTTGCGAATCGCCAAGACGGTGGTGCCGTGAAGCGTGTTTTGTGAATCGTCCATTTTCATAATCGATAAGATAGTCTATATACCGCGCGCACGTCAACCTATCTGTTAATGATGTATTTAAACATTTTTTAAGAAATAATCTAATAAAAAATCTTTAAAACCATTGATTTTTTTAAGAAAATTAAATAAAACTATGGATATTGAGAATGAAACGCGATACTTTTTTGTTTTCGATCAGATTAATCGGTAATTATAATCGGAAATTTCTTATCATGTTACAATCTGTTCTGTGGTTTATTGGTTTAACGATTTTCTTTTCCTTGGTCGGAGGGGTTAGTTACGGTCTGGTCGAGTTCGGTATATATTTGTCCAATCGGTAAATTTTCTTTAGGGAAAATTCGCCGGACGCTTGCCACCCGCCCTATTTTTTACGGCACGATCTGGGTGTAACGCGCCACATCAACAATAAAATACAATCCATAACCGATCGAAGCCAAAATAGATAAATTTATCAGAATAGCCAACAGGGGAAACATAAATCAAACCTTATAATAATGTTATAAAATCAATATACCCCGTGTCCTTGAAAATTCGCCTTTACGCCCCCCCCTTCCTGCTTAGGGAAGGTCTGATTAAGTCTAGTTTTACCCCCCCTTCTTTAGAAGGGGGGGATAGCGACGCTTAGCTG
>JASGCR010000094.1 GCA_030054015.1 Candidatus Symbiobacter sp.
CTGCTTCGCAGCTAAGCTCGACTATCCTCCCCTCCCTACGGGAAGGGGAGGTCAGTGACTTTTGCTACTTATTCAGACCTTCCTTAAGCAAGCTCTAATTGTTCACTTGTCGCGGTTTATCTTTATGTGGTAAATTGGCGTGAGGTTAATAACGGCTTAGCAAAATTACGGCTTCGCCAATTTATAGGAGAATTTTTATGACCAGTGCCGCAGATGGATCAAACGCCCCCGGTGCCAAAATCCCCAATGATTACTCGGCGTTTTGGATGCCGTTTACCGCTAACCGCCAATATAAATCGGCGCCGCGCTTGCTCGTCGCGGCCGAGGGTGTGTGGTACACCTCGCATGATGGTCGTAAAATTCTCGACGGCACGGCGGGATTATGGTGCGTCAATGCCGGCCACGCCCGCAAACAAATCGTCGAAGCGGTGCAAAAACAAGTCGCCACGCTGGATTTCGCCCCGACCTTCCAAATGGGGCATCCGGCGGCGTTTGAGTTGGCCAGCCGCTTGGCCGATATGACGCCGGGCGATCTGAACCACGTATTTTACACCAATTCGGGGTCGGAATCGGTGGATACCGCCCTTAAAATCGCCATTGCCTATCACCGCGCCCGTGGCGAGGGGCAACGCACCCGCCTGATTGGCCGCGAGCGCGGCTATCACGGGGTGGGATTTGGCGGCATTTCGGTCGGCGGCATTGCCAATAACCGCAAAACCTGGGGCAGCATGTTGCCCGGCGTTGATCACCTGCCCCATACTTTGTCGATCAAGGACTCGGCTTATAATTTTGGGCAACCGACCTGGGGCTTGCATCTGGCCGAAGAATTGGAACGGATCATTGCCCTGCATGATGCTTCGACCATTGCCGCCGTGATTATCGAGCCGGTGGCGGGTTCGACCGGCGTGTTGATACCGCCCAAGGGATATTTGGAGCGAATCCGCGCCATCACCGAAAAATACGGCATTTTGTTGATATTTGACGAGGTCATCACCGGTTTTGGCCGGGTCGGCAAGGCTTTTGCCGCCGAGCGTTTTGGCGTTATTCCCGATATGATGACGGTCGCCAAAGGCATCACCAACGGCATCATCCCGATGGGGGCGGTGTTCGCCCGCAACCATATTCACGATGCCTTTATGAATGGCCCGCCCGGTATGATCGAATTGTTCCATGGTTATACTTATTCGGGGCATCCGGTGGCCTGTGCCGCGGCCTTGGCGACGCTTGACATTTACCGCGACGAGAAATTATTCGACCGCGCGATTGATAACGAGAAAATGTTCGGCGATTTGGTGCATGGGTTAAAAGGCCTGCCCAATATCATCGATCTCCGCAATATCGGCATGGTCGGCGCGATTGAATTGGCACCGCGTCCCGACGCGCCGGGTGCCCGCGCGTTTGAGGTGTTTTTGAAGTGTTACGAAAAGGGTCTGTTGGTAAGGTATACGGGCGATATTATTGCCCTCTCCCCGCCGCTCATTATGGAAAATGCCGAAATTGGCAAGATTTTTGATATCCTGGGCGAGGCGATCAAGTCGGTGAAGTAATGGCAAGGAAGCGCGTAAAACTTCGGTTCACCAAGAAACAGCGTGATGGTTTGGGGCAATTGTTGGACACCATCAATGCCGCCAGTATCATCACGCTGGGTACCTATTTTGGTGGTAAGATTGATCTGTCCCTACGAGAAGTATTTGAACTTGTGGGTGTATCGATTTTACTTTTGGTTACGAGTTTCTTATTAAGGAAGGGCTAATTATGGATGGTTTTACCGGATTCATTTTAGTTTTTGCGGCGATAGTCATCAGTTTGACCTATGTCATGCTTAAATATTCCGACAAAAACGAAAAATAGCGGCAAACGCCTGGGTAGTGACGTTTTCGGGCGGCATTTTTTTTGCGGAAGGGTTAGAGATGACACCTTTTATGGTTTTTGGCATTGTTTTGGTCACCATTGCGTCACTGCTCGCCTTTGTGATGATTAAATATTCCGACAAAAACGAAAAATAGCGGCAAATGCCTGGGCTTCCCCCCGATTGCGGGCGTACGAGGCGTGCGAGTAATGACGCTCTTTTTTTGGCATTTAGGAAGGTCTGAATAAGCAGCAATAGTCACTCCCCTCCCTTCCTGCTTAGGGAAACTCCGAATAAGTCCCAAACTTGCCAATAGAGCCGCGCATTTGCGAGCGGCGCAGCCGCATCGCTTATCCAGAAAAATCTAGCAATTTCAGGATGCTACTGGATTGCTTCGCGGTTTCGCCGCTCGCAAAGGCTGGTCTCTTTGGTTTAAAAACAGACTTATAAAGACTTTCCTTAAGGTGTTTGGCCTTTAGAGTTTCCTTTTTTGGGGGAGCTCTAGATGGGGTGCACCCTCATTTACCGCCTAGATCACAAGAATCTTATCAGACTCCGCGCATGGCTTTTGGCGAGACGCATAGTTTTTATGCGTTTCGCAGATGCGAAAGAAGATGCCAATTAGCGATCACTAATATTGGTTGATTTGAGCTCGATTAGCATCAGGATTTACCTATTATAAAATACATCAACGATTCATTTTTGCATTGGTTAATATACCGATACGACATGAAATATAGTTACCGGCGATTTTATATATGATTTGTTAAGTTTATGACAATAGTTTTTAGATTTGCCGTCAAATTTTTTCAGTTTAATTTTTAAAAAAACAAATTCGCCTCTATTAATTTTGGATAACTAATTGAATGTAAATGATATTTGTCGGTACAAATGAAGGGACAAAAGACACTACATTTGTCTTGACATCATCGTAAAATAAGCCATAATGCATCCATTCGCTGTTAGTCTTTTGATCCGCTTATAATTGTCGGTCGATTGGTTAGGCCGTAATTGCGGCAAAGTAACAGCGTATCGAACTGCGAGTAATCGCTTAAAATGAGGCTGTTTGCGAGACCCGATACGTTGCCAAAACAAAGCGGTTTGCATTTGCTCTGGGAGGCAAAAGGGTTGAGTGTAGAATGCTGGTTCATTTTGAGCGTGGGACGTTTACATGTGGCAAACATTTTATTGCATTTTCATGTAAAATTCAACTCCAGTTTGTCCTGCAAACACATGCGCGAGGTGAATAGGATGAACTTCTTAATGTATGTTTGTCGCCGGATAAAATCCGCAGCGACCCGATTATTGTACGCGGGAGCGTCAATGATCACCAAATCTCCGGTGCTTAGCGATCTTTTGGAAGCCAAAAACGCCAAATTTGAATTTTTCATGGGCGGTCACTTAGTCGGATTCGAATTTGAAATAAATTCGCATTCGTCTTTTGACAAAATGGTTTATTGGCGTGTTGCCAAAAGCGAATTTGCCAAGATTTCTGGTGGAAGTAACGAAGTGCGCAAATTAGAAACTCATATGAGAAATTGCGTATCTGAACTCCGTTGGTGCTATATATCTTTGCAACTACGAGCCGCAAACATATTGTGCGGTGGTTTTGGAAAGCAGTGCGCCAGCATATTCGTATCTAGAGTGAAGCAAGAACTCATATCCCCTTATTACCGCACTGTCTTGACATTAAGCCAGATATTTTGTGCGAGGAACCTCCTTTCCAAAAAGAGCGTGGTTATGAAAGCCGCTTATCCTATGTACGCATACCGACTTACGAATGGGGGGGAGGCATGTTTTATTTAAACAGCCCCCTCTCATTTACTGAAGGGAATTCTTGTTCGACTGGAAAAGTCGTACAGTTAACTGTGTAGGGATTTTTAATCCTCCTCTTAAATGAAAGGACGGATGAAATGTCCCGAAAAAAATCGCAGAGCCTAGATATTCGTATCTCTCCTGAAATGAAAGCCTTCATAAAACTCGCAGCTGATTTAACCGACAGAAACCTTTCTCAATTTGTGATCGACTCGGTCATGCTTATCGCTGAGGAAGTAATTAACAGCAGGATGAGTGAACTCGAAGGTAAAGGGGATGTAATCCTCAAGGAAAATTCTAATTCTGCTAAGAATTAGTTACGAATTCAGGCAAGTTAAAACAACCCCAATTCAGGGGGCATAATTTGCAGACTGAATTGGGGGGCTTTAAAAAATTAAAAAAAATCATTAGTTGAAATTTTTGATTGAATTCCTTTTGAGTATGTGCTATACTTAGGTTTTCGAGTTCAATAAAATGTCATTGCAATAACTTGCCCAAGGAGGAAAACATGCTCAGAGTATCTCAAAAGGCAACGATTCATGAAAATGGAAACATTGCTCAATCCATGGCAAATAAATCGGTGGAGTTAAGCGTAGTATTTATCAAAAGGAGGGTTTCCCATGTGCAGTAAAATTGAATCTTTCGAGTATCGCTCCAAAAATAGCGGACTTGATTATTACACGGAAGGTCTTATTCCATTTAATTTCAGGAATAGAGACAGCCGGTATTTAGTTGCTTCAATTGATCGCGGAAGTTATTTTACAAAAGTCCGCTTTGATAATAGCCATAAAGACCACTTCTCGATTACTGTATCGAGGGATTGGTCAACTAAAAGTGCCATAACCGAGCGGGAAAAGGGACACTTAGCAATGTCTCTAATTTTAAAGTTGGCAGGGATTTCCACACAACGTGAAACCAGGATTTTAATTGAACCTTCCCAACAAAAATTTTGGCCAGAGCTTGAGTGCGTTTTGGACGCAATTGGTTTAAAATACGAAAAAAGTTGTGGTCGTCTGCGATACGGCATCGATGCTTGGCCGCTGGACAACTTGATCCATGCTGCGATTGAATTCTATAACGCGAAGAATCTGGGCTAGCTGACTTACCGTTGGTTAGCTCAAATCGTTTATCGCCGGGTCCCTTAATAAAATAACGATTCTATTAATAGATCGAAGATTTGTTTTACGCTGGTCTTACTTAAGTCTATCTGAGGCCAAAACGGTTGCCTATGTCGAGTAAACTTTTTTCGTAATTTAGCAGATTCCAAGAATCACAGGGTAGTCCGTCACTCCTGCTCCTTGCAAAAAACCGCAATCTGCATTAGGACTACGGTGTAAACTGCACTAATATTATCCACACCAGGGTGCCGCGGTGACAGCACAATCCGAGTCCAAAACCATCCCCAACGCGGCCCCAGATGCGGCGACGGAAAAAAACCCGTCAACCACAACGCTGCAACGCCCCACCTTGCTGCAACGTATCGTGGCATCTGGACAAAACCCATTGCCCGCCCTGCGCCAGGTGGCGGATGAGGATTTGCCTGAACTCGCCAACCAATTGCGCCAGGCCACCATCGATGCCGTCTCGGTCACGGGCGGGCATTTGGGAGCCGGGCTTGGGGTGGTGGAACTCACCCTTGCCCTGCATCACGTGTTTGACACGCCGCATGATCGCCTGATCTGGGATGTCGGGCATCAATGTTACCCCCATAAAATCCTGACCGGACGCGCGGATCGCATCAAAACCTTGCGCCAAGGGGGGGGCTTGTCCGGTTTTACCCGCCGCGCCGAATCCGAATTTGATCCGTTTGGGGCCGGGCATAGTTCGACCTCGATTTCCGCCGCCCTCGGCATGGCGGTCGCCCACGAACTCCAAGGCAAAACCAGCCGCCACATTGCCGTGATTGGCGACGGGGCCATGAGTGCCGGCATGGCGTACGAAGCCATGAACAATGCCGGCGCGATGCAGGCGAAATTGATCGTGATTTTGAACGATAATGACATGTCGATTGCCCGCCCGGTCGGTGCCATGAGCCATTATTTGTCGCGCATCACCTCGTCGGATTCTTATCGCCATTTGCGCCAAGTCGCCAAAGATGTTTTGTCCTATTTGCCCAGCCGCGTGTCGCGCCTGGCCCATCAAGCCGAGGAATATGCCCGCGGCCTGGTCGCAGGCGGCACTTTGTTTGAAGAAATGGGGTTTTATTATATTGGCCCATTGGATGGGCATAATTTCGATCATCTGATGCCGGTATTGCGCAATATCCGCGATTCCGATGAACCCGGCCCGGTTTTGCTCCATGTCGTCACCCGCAAAGGCCACGGCTATCCCCCAGCCGAGCAATCCGCCGATAAATATCATGGTGTCAGCAAATTCGATGTCGAAACCGGCACGCAACAAACCTCCAAACCCAAAGCCCCCAGTTTCACCAGCATTTTTGGCCTTGCCCTCATCGCCGAGGCCGAGCGCGACCCCGCCATCATCGCCATCACCGCCGCCATGCCCGGCGGCACCGGTGTGGGGGAATTTGCCGCCCGTTTTCCCGACCGCGCCTTTGACGTTGGCATTGCCGAGCAACATGCCGTGACCTTTGCCGCCGGCCTCGCCTGTGAAGGCATGAAACCCTTTGTCGCTATTTATTCGACTTTTTTGCAACGGGCTTATGACCAAATCGTCCATGATGTCGCCATTCAATCCTTGCCGGTGCGGTTTGCGATTGATCGCGCCGGGATGGTCGGGGCCGACGGAGCCACCCATGCCGGCAGTTTCGACATTGCTTTTCTGGCCTGTTTGCCCAATTTTGTCGTGATGGCGGCGGCGGACGAAGCCGAATTGATCCATATGGTGGCAACGTCTTTGGCGATAAATGACCGCCCTTCGGCTTTTCGTTATCCGCGCGGCGAGGGGTTTGGTGTCGCATTGCCCGAACGGGGGGAGGTTCTTCCGATTGGGCGCGGGAGAATGGTGCGGCAAGCAGCGATGAGCCAGGCGGCGGTGACCCAGGCGGCGCATTCCGGGGCGGCCAAAAAACTGGCATTGTTATCGTTCGGAGCCAGGCTTTATGAATGCCTCAAAGCCGCCGCAGAATTGGAGAAAATCGGCATTGCCGTAAGCGTCGCCGATGCCCGCTTTGCCAAGCCGCTGGATCATGATTTGGTGGCGCAATTGGCGGATCAGCACGATCTGCTCATCACCATCGAGGAGGGATCGATTGGCGGCTTTGCGGCCCAGGTGATGCAGTTCCTCACCCAGTCCGGGCGGATGGATCGGGGTTTGGCGGTGCGAAATATGTTCTTCCCCGATATTTTTGTCGAACATGACAGCCCGTCGCACCAATATGACCAGGTGGGTTTGACCGCCAGGGATATTATCCGTCTGGCGCAAATAACCTTGGGTTCTGGCTCTTGATATTTTCTGGTGGCAGGCAAGATATAAGGTTCCGAGCCTGGGTTCGGCCAGAGGGTTTGTGTCTTGTCTTTGCTGGGTAAATTATTTCTTTGCGTTGCTTGGTTGGGTGTGTTGGTGCCGGTGAAATTATGCGCCCAATCATTGGATGCGGCGTCGGCTGTGCGATTGGATGCGGTGCCAGATGCGCAGTCTGATGCGTCGTCTGATGCGCCGTCGGAAAGGCCGACCGCTCATCCCGGCCCCTATCCGCGCGATGGGGTTTATGCTGGCTTTAGCATCGTCAATCACATTGGGGCGGAGGGGGAGTTTAATCCCTTTGCTCCGGAATTGTCGGTTTCTTATTCGCTGCAAAAATTTGACATGCGATCCATTTCCTTGATGGCTGGGGTTTATTATAATGGCGAATATCGCGCGAGCATCTATGGCGGGGCGCGGCTTGATTTTGATCGTTATTTTGATGTGAGTTTGGGTTTGGTGAATGGCTATCTGGATGATCCGGTCGTTCCCATGGCCGTGTTCGAGGTGCATCCCTGGCCGAATTTGGGCGTGTTTTTCCTGCCCGGTGCCGAGCGGGTGAACGGGCATTTGCAATTTTTGCCGATATTGGGGGTACGGGTTAGGTTTAATGTTTTTTCATTTGAGGGGGATTGAGGGGCCGAGTACGTCAGTCTCCTGATTGTTTCCGGTTGATTTCTATAAATTATTTACAACAATCAGGAATTATGCTCCGTTTCCAAATGATTTCAGCTTTATGACCCCCCCTTCCTGCTTAGGAA
>JASGCR010000095.1:156-7704 GCA_030054015.1 Candidatus Symbiobacter sp.
TTTTGCCGCTCTCTACTCAGTCCGGCGGGTAATGACGCTCACTTTTTGCCGCTCTCTACTCAGTCCGGCGGGTAATGACGCTCACTTTTTGCCGCTCTTTGGGGGCGCGGTATCATTTTGGGACTTATTCAACTTAATCCAAACCAAAATCAGGAGGGGAAAATGGACAAAAATTTAGCCGAAACCAGGAAAAACACCAGTCACGATGCCGCGCCGGTTTATAAAAATCCGATCCGAGTACCAGAAATGACGCCCTATACCCTGGTTAATTTATTTTTTAACCAGGTCGCCAAACATGGGGATGCCACCCAATTTGCCGCCAAAACCGATGGCACCTGGCAATGCTGGTCATGGCGCAAAATTGCCGAGCAATCCTCGGCTTTGGCGGTGGCGTTGCTGGGATTTGGGGTCAAAATTGGCGACCGCGTCGCCCTGGTGTCGGAAAATCGCCCGGAATGGGGTCTCTCTGATTTGGCGATTTTGATGTGCCGCGCCATCACTGTACCGGTTTATATCACCAACACCGCCCAAGACCACCACCATGTTTTTGATAATAGCGGGGCCAAATTGGTGATCGTCTCCAACCCCAATTTGGCGGGGCGGGTGATCGAGGCCGCCGCCCTGGCCGCCATCCCGATTGTCATTAGTTTCGAGCCATTGCCCGCCGCCTTACAGGCCGAGGCGGCGAAACATAATATTAAGCTTTATCTACTGGCAGATTTGGTCAAGGCCGCGCCCGCTGCCCATCACGATATGACAACCAACCCGCAAGCCATTTGGCGCGGGGCGGCGGCGGGGGAAATTTCCCGCCTGTCTTATACATCAGGAACGGGGGGCAAGCCGCGCGGCGTGATGCTCAGCCACGATAATATTTTGGCGAATATTGAGGGGTGTTTAGAGCGTTTCCAAGCGGTTTTGCAACAGCCCAATCGCCGCCTGCCGGAGCAAATTCTGCCCAGCTCCCAGCGCGTACCGGAAAGATTCCTCTCGTTTTTGCCCTTGTCGCATTGTTATGAGCATACGGTCGGATTATATCTGGCGATGGCCCTGGGCGCCGAGGTTTATTTTTGCGAAGCGGCGGATAAATTAATGCCCTATTTGCTGGAGACGCAACCGACTTTGGTGACGCTGGTGCCGCGCATTTATGAAATGCTGTTTCACCGCATCGAGGGGAACCTGGCCGCCAGCCCGCAGTGGCAAAAATGGTTGTTCCGCATCACCCGCGACTATGGCCTGGCGAAATATGATCGCACCTGGCATCCGGGGCGGGTGCTTAATCCGCTCTTAACCTTACTGGTGCGGCGGAAAATGCGGGCGCGGTTTGGCGGGCGGGTCAAGGCCTTGGTGTCGGGCGGAGCGGCTTTGTCGGTCGATATGGCGCGGTATTTTAATGGGCTGGGCTTGCCGGTGTGCCAGGGCTATGGGCAAACCGAATCCTCGCCGGTGATTAGTTTCAATCCCCCCGACCGCCCGCGTTTGCATACGGTGGGGATGCTTTTGCCGGAGGTGGAGTGCCGGATCGCCGCGGATGGGGAAATTTGCATCCGCGGGCGGCTGGTGATGCAGGGTTATTGGCGCGACGAAGCCGCCACCGCCCAGGCGATTCAAGCCGGTTGGCTGCATACCGGAGATGTCGGCCGGATTGAGGAGGGTTATTTGATCATTACCGACCGCAAGCGCGATATTATCAAATTATCCGGCGGGGATACTTTGTCGCCGGCGCGGATCGAAGGGGTGATCACTTTGGCTCCCGAAATCGCCCAGGCAATGGTGATGGGCGACGGCCAGGCGGCTCTGGCGGCGGTGTTGGTGCCGAGCGCGGATTTTATCACCCATTATGCCACGACGCATCAGGTCGCGCCGGATTTGGCTTTGCTCTGTCACGATCAAGATTTCCACCGCAGTTTGGCGGCGATCTTGGAGCGGGCCTGCGCTGGCTTGTCCAATTTGGAGCGGGTGCGGCGTTTTACCATTGCCAGCGAGCCTTTTTCGATGCAAAACAACATGATGACCCCGTCTTTCAAGCTGCGCCGCCATGTCATTCGGGAGAAATATCCTTATCCGACGCAGCCAGGGCAAAAAAAATGACGAAAATCTTAAAGGCCGCCGTGATCGGGGCCGGACGCATGGGCAGCCATCATGCACGCATCCTAGCCAGCCTGCCGGGGGTCGAGCTTTGTGCCGTGATCGATCAGAACGCCAATAAAGCGACGTGCTTGGCGGCCAATTACGGCGCGGCGGGCTATGACGATCTCAACCGCTTGATCGGCAAAATTGATTGCGCCATCATTGCGGCGCCGTCATCGCTTCATGCGGTGATCGGGTGTCAATTACTGGCGGCGGGGATATCCTGTTTGATCGAGAAACCCTTGGCCCTGACCGCGCAGGATTGCCAAGCCTTGATCACGACCGCCAAACACCACCACACCAATTTGGCGGTGGGGCATGTTGAACGCTTTAATCCGGCCTTTATTGCGGCGGCGGATTGGCTTTTGGGCAAACAAATTTTGGCGATTGAGGCGCGGCGGATGAATCCGGGCAGCAACCGCATCCTCGATAATGATGTGGTCAGCGATTTGATGGTGCATGATCTGGATGCGATATTATATTTGGTTAATCGGGATCATCCGCGCCAGATGGTTAATCTCGCCGCCCTGGGGATTTGTGGGGGTGGCTCCCGCCAATATGACCAGGCAATGGCGCAAATGGGCTTTGCCGACCCTGGCGGCGGCCAACCGATTATCGCCAATATCCAAGCCAGCCGGATTACCCAATATCGCGTGCGTGATCTCACCGTCTTAACCGACCAGGGGGTGGTGGTGGTGGATTATTTGGCGGGCCAGGCCAAAATTTTCCACGGTCAAAGCCAAGCGGGCGCGGGCGCGGCTGCGGGCGCGGGTGCGGTCACCACCATTCGGGTTGAGCCATTATGGGTGCCAGCCAGCGATCCCCTGACCCTGGAGATCAGCAAATTTATTGGTTTTTTGCATCGGCACGAGGAAAAAAAGGCTGGAAGCGGAATCGGAATCGGAATCGGAATCGGAATCGGGAACGGCATCGATGCCGCCCAGCCCATCGGGGTCACTGGCGAGGAAGCCTTGGCGACGCTTGAGGCGGTGTGGGCGATTACCGCCAAAATGAACGCGAGTACCCCCCATCATTGAAACGGGCCAAAGGCAAAACTGCTATCGCCAAGATATTTAAAGCTAAAGCGCAGCGCAATCACCTGATTGGGGGAGCGAGAGATTGGCTCGTTGCTGGTAACATTGTAATTAAGCGAGATGGAAAAACATTCGTCATGATAGATAATTGCGGATTTGAGATAACTCCATTGTTGCTTGACCAAATCGCGGCTGATGCCGTTGGCCCATCGCCAATAGCTATCGAATTTAATCACCGCATTGGCGGCAAGCGAGCGCGATAAGGGGGAAATAAACCCTTGCTGCGCCGATTGCAGGGCGACGGCATCGCTGCGCAACCGGGGAGAATTTTCAATATAACTCACGTTAAATACGCCAAAGGAACGGTAGAGTCCTATCGTTTCTTGTTGATAGGTGGGACGGAAATCTCGATTGTCCAACCGCATTTGAAAAGACATTAATAAACTGGGAATCGGCCAATATTCGCTACCCAACAAAACATCCGATAATTGGCGGTCGGCACCCGATCCCACCGGATAGATTAAATCACTATCGGCGCGCCAACTTTGACCGATAAAGCCGCTCAGGATCGTACTGTCCGTGTTCAAAGCGGTCGTCTTGATGGCATAATCAATCCGCGATCCCGACGCAATCCGATCCAATCCGGCGAATCGTTGCAGGGAGAATAAATTGCCCTGGTTAAGGTCAAAACTTTGGCTGTCATTATTGGGAATTTGGATGTTGTTCAAACCCCGCGGGGCCAAAACAATTTGGGTGGTGGGTTGCACCACAATCGAGGTACCGCCAATTTGATTCAATAACGGAAAATCCCACCTAAGGGCGGATTGCGGGATCACCCGCCCCAGATAACTCTTGAACGGTTTCAGCCCTTGCCGGTTATTATCCGGCAGATAAATTTGATAGACATCGCCGCGCAGATTGGTTTGCCAGGTAAAAACCTGGCCATCGCGGGTTGACATGGGAATATTGTAATAAACTTGTTCGACCAGGCGTTCGACATTGGAATTATCCGGATGCGATAACCACAAGATATTTTGATTGACGCGGCCGGAACCGACCCAATCATCCAGCTTGAAATTAAAACTATTTTGCACCGCCGGATGTACCACCGATAAATTATTGGCACTGGCGGCAAATGATTTGGATTCAAAGCCCATGGCGGCGATGCGGTGGTAATCTTTGCCATAAAATCCCTCGCCATAGATCATATTTTGGTAATAATTGCTGGCGGGAGTGAAATCCTGGTTGGTGAATTGGTGGTTAATCGTAAAATCGGTTAAATAAGAGGGGTCGCTGACCCGTTCGGCGAGAAAGCCCGCCCGCCAATTGTCATTGATGTTCACGCCGCCATCGCCGGCAAAATTGCCGTAGAGCGCGGCATTTTTGCGGTTGGAGTCGCCCGGCGGTGTCGCCCACACCCCCGACCCCGCCAAACGCAAATAGCCCGCATTAAATCTTTGCCGATATTCGGCTGCCGCCCCTTCGCCGCGTGTGCTGTAGTAATGGGGGGAAATGGTCAAATCTTGGCTTTGGTTAATCGCCCAAAAATAGGGAATCTCGGCAAAAAATCCGGTGGCGTTGGCGATGCCAAATTTTGGGGCCAAAAAGCCTGATTGGCGTTTGACGGTGGAATCGGGAGACGAGAAATAAGGCGTGTAAAACACCGGCACACCGTAAATTTGCAACCAGGCATCATGATAAATCATCACATGCTTAACCTCATCATGGGTGGTACGCGATGATTTTATTTGCCATAACGGGGCCCGCGACGGATCGCTGGCGCATAAATTACAGGGGGAATAAATCGCTCGATTGATTTCTTTGCCTTTATCTTTGGAGAATGCAGCCTGGGTGCCGACCATGCGGGAATTATCGAGCATCAACATGCGAAAATTTTCGACCAAGCCGTCATTTAATTTTTGATCTGCCAAGGCCAAATCGCCATAAATAACATCGCCGGTTTCCAAACTTAAGGAAATATTTCCGACCGCGCGGATCATGTTGGTTTTTTTGTCAAATTCAAGATGATCGGCACGCAGAACGCGGTTTTCTTGGGTGACTTCAACCGCCCCATCGGCGGTGATTTTATCGCCTTTATCCGACATGGTGACTTGATCGGCTTTGAGGATAAAGGGGGTGTTGAGCGGGATTTCCTGCATTTTATGGTCGCCGCCAGGGGCCGCCAGCGGCCATTTGGCCTCTTGACCACTGGCAGGCGACGCAAGAGCGGCCAGTACAACCAACCCGGCCAATTTGCCATAATGTCTAAATTCTGTGCTTAAAAACATTGCCAATGCGGTCTTTTTCCTGGGTTGTTTAGATCGTGACTTTATCCGGGAGGGGCGGATAAGACGAAAGTCCCCCCTGACTTCCCCTCCCTTTACATCGGTGCGGCCACCCCGTGGGTGCGGCCAGCCCGTGGGTGCGGCCACCCCTCGCGGGGGTTAACCATCTTCATAATGCAGCAACAAACTAATCGCCAGCAACAACACCATCACCGGTGTCGCCGTCACCGCCAACCAGGTCGGGATGCGGGCGGCCATGCCCATGGCGGAAACAATATCGGTGATAAAATGGAACAAAAATCCAGCCAAAATTCCAGCCGCGACCAAAAAACCAATGCCGCCGCGTACGGTGATGCGCAGGGCGAAACTCGCCCCCAGCAAAATCATGGCCATAAGCAGGGCCGGTGTCACCCAATATTGATAATAGGCCAAGCGTTGGCGCAAAGCCGAAAATCCAGCATCTTCGGTCAATTTAATATAACGCGGCAAGGCATAAAAGGACAAAGTTTCCGGCTGTGACAGGGAGAGTTCAATCTTGCGGGGGGTAAATTCGGTGGGCAAGGTCAAATCCGCCACCGGCACCGGCAATTCGCCCAGCAAGGTTTGGCTGACTTTGGACAATGCCCACCGCCCTGCCAAAAGCACGACTTGGTCGGCATCATAGCGTGACACCAACGCCCCATCCTCGTCGAACAACATGACGCTTACCCGCCCCAAATGGGCAAAATCGGTGCCGGTGCTGCGGGCATGGAGGATATAGCTGCCGCTAAAATTATTATGGTTTAATTTCTCGCGCAGCCAAAGGTTATTCGCCACCAAATCAAACTCGGTGGTTACCCCGCCTTGCACCACGGCCAATAAACGTTGATACCGCACATAAGTGGCGGCCGAGATCGGCGACCAAATCAAAATCTTAACCGCAGCCAACAAAATGCCCAAAATAATTACCGGCATCAAAAATTGCCGCGCACTCACCCCGACCGCGCGGGCGACAATTAACTCCGAGGTGCGGCTTAATTGCCAAAAACAAACAATGGTCGCAAACAACACGACAAAATGGAGATAATATTGCAAATCAAAGGGCAGACGATACAGCACCACGGCCAGTAAATTGGTCATGGAATTGTTGCTATTGCCTGCGTTCTTGCGCAATAATTCCAGCAAATTGGCCAGCCCAACCAGCATCGTCACGGCAAATAAAATGATCCCTACCCAGGCCAGAAATCGCCGCCCGATATAGCTCGATAACGTCCATGACATTTCTGGCTTCCTTGTGTGCTGGGGCGGCAGAACCCTGCTGATCATCGGCTAAAAAAGCGACATAAAATCCGACCATAGGGTGAAAATAAATTCTTCCAGGGCGATAAAGACCCCCACCGCCATAATCACCCCCCCGGAAATCCGCGCCATCCAGCGGCGGCTCACCGGATTCTGGTTAAGGGCTTGGAGACTCCCGCCAAAGGCGGTGATCACGATCACCCCAACCAAGGCGGCGATTTGGACCACCAACAGCACCAGGATAGATTGTTGCCAATTAATGGTGGCCAGCGGCACAAAAAGCGGAAAAATCGTGCCATAAAACAAGATTAATTTCGGATTGGCGAGGCTGATCACCGCCCCCGATACAAACAGTTTGAGGGCGGATTCCGCGGGCGGTGCCAAGGTTTTTACTGGGGTCGTTGCCGGGGTTGTTGCCGCCGTCCTTGGATGCGTGTCCGCCGCCTCGGCGGGCGGGCTTGCGGCATAAAATTGTTGCCACCCCATCCACACCAAATAGGCCCCGCCAACATAGCGCACCCATATCACCGCCGGCTCGACATAAGCCGCCGCCGTGCCGAGGGCAAACATGGCCAGGGCGGCATAAAAAATATCGCCACTTGCCTCGCCAACCGAGAAAATTAAGCCGCGCCAAAACCCCAGCCTGAGCGACGTCGCCAGCATGGCCGCAACGCCCGGCCCCGGCAACAAGCAAAAGCCACAGACATAGACCGCCAACCAAAAATATTTATCCAGCGTCATTAAAGTTTACTGCCTAAGTTATATTTTGTGACCCCCCTTCCTAAGGAAGGTCTGAATAAGTCTAGTTTTACCCCCCCTTCTTT
>JASGCR010000096.1 GCA_030054015.1 Candidatus Symbiobacter sp.
CCCCTTCTAAAGAAGGGGGGGTAAATAAATTTTCGACTTAATCAGACCTTCCCTAGGGAACGTCCGAACAAGTCCTTTTCAACAGAGCCGCGTCTTTGCGAGCGAAGCCTTTAGCTGCGAGCCGTAGGCGAAGCAGGCCGCAATCCAGAAAAATCTAGTAATTTCAGGATGTTACTGGATTGCTTCGCGGTTGCGATGCAACCGCTCGCAAATGCCATTTTTTTTGTTTTTGGGACTTATTCAGAGCTTCCTTAAAACTCCTGGGGGATTACCCGACTCGAAATATCCGTTACACGGATATTTCGGCGGGTAATGACGCTCCTGTTGTTAGGACTTACTCAAACCTTCCTTACGGATAGAGCATCCCCATCCGCCATCCCGCCGAACCGTCAGGGCCGGGAAGGGCGTTAAAAACTAGCCGCTCATGCAGGCGATAGGGGCGGTCATGCCAAAATTCAAAAAAGACCGGCGCGAGGCGAAAGCCACTCCAATAAGGCGGGCGCGGCACGACTGAATTGCCTTCGGGATAACGCTGTTGCAACTCACCCACCCGCGCCAATAAATCCTCCCGCCGCGGCAAAGGGGACGACTGATCCGAGGCCCAGGCTCCGATTTGGGACAAATAAGGGCGGGAGTGAAAATATTCATCGGCTTCGTGATCCGCCACAAGTGTGACCGACCCCTCGATGCGAACCTGGCGGCGCAGCGATTTCCAATGAAAACCAAGGGCGGCCTGGGGTGTCTTGCTCAGTTCTCTGCCTTTGGCACTGGTTAAATTGGTGTAGAACACCAGGCCGGCGGGCGAAAAATCTTTTAACAAAACCAAACGCGACCGCGGAAAACCATTTTCCCCCAGCGTCGACAAGGTCATGGCATTGGCATCATTGATTTCGCTTTGATGCGCGTCATTCAACCAGTCCCCAAACAGATGGAAGGGCGTGTCCCCCCTGGTCTCCCCCCTGGTCTCCCCCCTGGCCTCGCCCCTGTTCTCCCCCCTGTTCTCCCCCCTGGCCGAGAGATAATTATTGTGAACCGAATCATCGGGATGTGATAAAGTTTTTAACAACGTATCGAACAGTCCAACCATTAGGAGATTCTTTCAAAAATAGGGTCAATTGCGTAAAAGGAAGATGTGATCGCGTACAACGTCCGAATTTCTGTTATGATCCTCTCATCATAATACCAACCCAATCTAAAGGGTACTCCGCGACTCACACCGAGGGTTACCCCCGCGCTTATTTATATGGTAAAAATTTCGTATCAGTTAGGGCTAAACCATGCGTAATCCTTATGATGTTTTGGGGGTCGAGCAAGCTGCATCGCCTGAAACCATTAAACACGCTTATCGCAAATTGGTAAAACAATTTCATCCCGATCTGCATCCTGGCGACGCGGCGATCGAGGCACGATTCAAGGAAATTTCCGCCGCTTATGATTTATTGTCGGATGCCAAAAAGCGGGAACGCTTTGATCGCGGAGAAATTGATGCCAATGGCAGCGAACGCGGCGGGATGCGAGGGGGCCGACCAGGGGGCGCGGGCGGGTTTCAAGCGGGCTTTGGCGGCGGACGGGCGGGGCCAGGGTTTAATCCTGGGGTTAATCCTGGGTTTAATCCAGGATTTAATCCGCATTTCAACCAGGGCTTTGGCGGCGGGCGCGGTGGTGCTGGGGGCGGCCCCAGTGGCACTCCTGGCGGCACCCCTGGCGGCGGCACCGCTGGGGGCCCCGATATTGATGATATCTTTGACATGTTCAAAAGGCGGGGCGGCGTTGGCGGCGGTGCCGGTGATTTCGCCGGGGCGGGCGGGGCCTCCCCGGGTCGCCGCGGGTCGGACATTAATTATGCCCTGACGATTGATTTCAAATCCGCCGCCCTGGGCAGCAAACGCCGCCTGTCCATGCCGGATAAAAAAGATTTGGACATTGTTATCCCGCCTGGCACCGAAGACGGGGCGACTTTGCGGCTGCGCGGTCAGGGACAACCAGGCTTTGGCGGCGAGCCGGATGGCGATGCCATGATCCAAATCCAGGTTGAACCGCATTTGTTTTTCGAGCGACGCGGCCCCGACATTCATCTTGAGGTGCCAGTGACGCTTGACGAGGCCGTCTTGGGAGCCACCATCACCGTCCCCACCTTGGAAGGCACCGTCTCGGTCAAAGTCCCCAAAGGATCAAACAGCGGCACGATTCTGCGCCTGCGTCAACGCGGCATCCAACATGCGCGCAACAAGGATCGCGGCGACCAATATGTTAAATTGGTGGTGATTTTGCCCGATATGATCGATAATGATCTTGCGCAATTTCTCGAAAAGTGGAAAAAAGAACATTCCTACCACGTTCGCGCCCGTTTGGGCGTTGACCGTTAAGCTATCCCGTTCAGTCCATTGCTCTTTTCAAAGGGTTTTACCATGTCACAGCATAATAATGATCCCCATAACGCGTCCAATGGACAAACCGACCGGCGCAGCGGAAAATTAATGGCGGGCAAACGCGGCCTGATTATGGGGGTCGCCAATGATCGCTCAATCGCCTGGGGCATTGCCAAATTATTGTCCGAACATGGGGCCGAACTGGCCTTTTCCTACCAGGGCGAGGCGTTGGGCAAGCGGGTGAAACCCTTGGCCGCCCAGATTGGGGCCGAATTGGTTTTGGAATGCGATGTCAGCCGTGACGAGTCGATTGCCGGATTGTTCAAACAGTTACAGGAAAAATGGGATCATCTTGATTTCGTTGTTCACGCCATTGGCTTTGCCGATAAAGAAGATTTGAAAGGCCCGTATTACAAGGTCAGCCGCGCCAATTTCGCGCTTGCCCTCGATATTTCTTGCTATTCCTTTACCGCCGTCGCCCAAGCCGCCATACCCATGATGAAAAATGGCGGCAGTTTGTTAACCCTAACCTATTTGGGAGCCGAACGGGTGATGCCGCATTACAATGTCATGGGCGTCGCCAAAGCAGCATTAGAGGCATCGGTGCGTTATATGGCGGTTGATCTCGGCGGCCAAAATATCCGCGTCAATGGCTTGTCAGCTGGACCGATCAAAACCCTGGCCGCGTCCGGCATTGGCGATTTCCGCTATATCTTGAAATGGAACCAATATAATTCGCCATTAAAACGCAACGTGTCTTTGGAGGATGTGGCCGGAGCCGGATTGTATTTATTGTCCGATTTGTCATCGGGCGTTACCGGCGAAATCCACCATGTCGATAGCGGCTATCACATTGTCGGCATGAAGGCCATCGACGCGCCCGATATTTCGTTGGTGAATGGGGATTGACAATGAAAGGGAAATCCGTACTATATACCGCTTGACAATTGCAGAGTTGAATGGAATACTTCGCACATCAGGGGGAGATGTATCCCGCGAAGCAAATTATGCAAAAAGAAAAGGACGAGGCAAATGGCGAATAAATCGAATGATTCAGCAACCCATATTGATTTAGACCGTGACGAATGGGTTAGTTTCGGCGAATATAATAAAGAAAAAGCCGAAAAATATGTTTTGGATCGTGCAAGGGAGAGTTTTCCTTCCAACACGGAGATTTCGCCTGACCTTCATACAAGACCGGGCCTAACCGATGCCCAAGTGCGCTTTATTTTGGGCAGGAAATAAGCAGATTTCGGTCTCATAAACGCTCATGCGCTTTTAAGCAAAAAAAGTGCGACGTATTTTCTTTGCCTTAAAAAAATAATTCAGGGGATGATGATGACGCAAAACGGCCAGCCCTCAGGCTCATCGGGTGAGGAGCTTAAGCTCAAAAGACCGGAATCCTTTTATGAGATTTTTATCCAATGCGTTGAGATTATATCGCGGGATAGCGGATTCAACTTAACCTGCAATCCTAAGTTATTTAAGAGTATCGTCACAGGGGTTGAGTTTGAGTTAAGGCGACATTACCCCAACATCAAGGGACATAGTGCCGTAAAATGGGCAGCACATCTTTGCTCGGCCATTCATCATGTCCGTCCTGTCCACTTTTCGTTAGAACAGTATCCCGAACCCACTCAGACACCGGAACGGGAATTTCAGCTTAACAGTGAAATTGGCATCACCTTCGCCATACAACTTATGGAAAGGGAATACCGAATGCTTTTGCTTGAGAAGCAAAGAATAAAACAAGATGAAATTGTCTTTGCGCAGCGTTCTGAATTTTTAGAACTGCTGAACCAGACATTTTTCAAGGTTCCCTATACCATCAACAACCAAGGCAATAAAATCAACCCGATGGTTTTAACCTTAATGTTCGAATCTTTTCTCGAAGGCCGTTATCCGAATGTGATAAAAGAAGGCTCGAATTGGTGATATAACAAAAACAGACAACACCACGCACGAGTACCCGCAATTGGCCTCTAATTCCTTTGGCAATATTTTCCGTTTTACGACCTGGGGCGAAAGCCACGGCCCAGCGATTGGCTGTGTCATAGACGGTGTGCCGCCGCTTATCCCCTTATCCGAATCCGACATCCAACCTTGGCTGGATCGTCGCCGGCCAGGGCAATCGCGCCACACCACCCAACGCCAGGAATCTGACCAGGTGCGCATCTTGTCGGGGGTGTTTGACGGCCTCACCACCGGCACACCGATTTCCCTCATCATCGATAACGAAGACCAACGCAGCAAAGATTATTCCGACATTAAAGACAAATACCGTCCCGGCCATGCCGATTATGTCTATCAACAAAAATATGGCATCCGCGATTATCGTGGCGGCGGGCGGTCATCGGCGCGGGAGACCGCCATGCGGGTGGCGGCGGGCGCGGTGGCGCGGCGGATTTTGACCGAGGCATGGGGAAAAAAATTCACCCTGCGCGGGGCTTTGGTGCAAATGGGCAGCGACCGCATCAATCCGGAAAATTTCAATTGGGATGAAACGGCAAAAAACCCGTTTTGGTGTCCGGATGCGGCGGCGGCGGCGCGGTGGGAAAGCTTGCTCGATGCCACGCGCAAACAGGGTTCTTCCCTGGGCGCGGTGATTGCCCTCGAAGCCCTGGGCGTACCGGTGGGATTGGGCGAGCCGATCTATCAAAAATTGGATGGCGATTTGGCTGCCGCCCTGATGTCGATCAATGCGGTCAAAGGGGTCGAGATTGGCGATGGCTTTGCCGCCGCCGCCCGGCATGGCGAAGAAAATGCCGATGAAATGCGCATGGGCCCCCAGGGCGCGGTGGAATTTCTGTCCAACCATGCGGGCGGCATTTTGGGCGGCATTAGCACCGGCCAGCCCATCACGGCGAGATTCGCGGTCAAACCGACCAGTTCCATCCTCACCCCCCGCCGTACCATCACGCAACAAGGCGAAAATGCCGACATCCGCACCACCGGCCGCCATGATCCCTGTGTTGGCATCCGCGCCGTGCCGGTGGGCGAGGCGATGATGGCCTGTGTCCTGGCCGATGCTTATCTACACTCCCGCGCCACCGGCCGCATCGCCGCGACAGCGCACCTCTCATGACCCTCTCACCCCCATGACCCTCTCACCCATGCCCGCCCGCTTCATGGCTGTGGCCCTGGCCGAAGCCGCCGCCGCCGCCCGTCGCCACGAAGTGCCGGTGGGGGCCGTGATCGTCGCCCCAGATGGGAAAATCATTGCGCAAAACGGCAATCGCTGTGTCGAACTCTCCGACCCCACCGCCCATGCCGAGTTTTTGGTGATGCGGCAGGCGGCGAGCCAATTATCATGTACTTATTTGGATCAATGTGACCTTTATGTCACATTGGAACCTTGCGCCCTGTGTGCCGCCGCGATTGGGCTGTTTCGCATTCGGCGGGTCTATTTTGGTGCCTATGACCCCAAAGGCGGGGCGATTGAGCATGGGGCGCGGATATTTTCCCATCCCGCCGCCCATTGGCAGCCGGAGATATATGGCGGTCTGCAAGAAACGGATTGTGCCGCCCTTTTGCGAAATTTCTTTCACGCGCGGCGATAATTTGCAAAATAAGGCAATTTATGCGTGACAAGGTCGGATTTATCCATTAACGTTTCCTTACGAAACTTGATTTCGCTTTTATCCCGCTCAATCTTCGGAGGAAAAATGAAAAGCTTAATAAAATCTTTGCTGGGGGCGGCTTGCCTTGTGGCCTTTGCCGTGCCAGCCGCTGCCGAAACCACCCTGACCATCGCCACGGTTAATAATGGCGACATGATTCGCATGGAAAAATTATCCGGCGAATTCACCAAAGCCAATCCCGATATCAAATTAAATTGGGTGACGCTCGAAGAAAACGTGTTGCGGCAAAAAGTCACCACCGACATCGCCACCAAAGCCGGTCAATTTGACATTTTGACCATCGGCACGTACGAAGTACCCATTTGGTCCAAGAAAAATTGGTTGGTCGCTTTGGATAATTTGGGGCCGGATTACGATGTCGATGATTTGCTGCCCGCCATTCGCGGCGGCTTGTCGATGAAGGGTACCCTCTATGCCGCGCCGTTCTATGGCGAAAGCTCGATGGTGATGTACCGCACCGATTTGATGAAAAAAGCCGGCCTGAAAATGCCCGATGCACCGACCTGGGACTTTATCGCCAAAGCCGCCGCCGCCATGACCGACAAAAAGAATGAAGTGTACGGCGTGTGTTTGCGCGGCAAAGCCGGTTGGGGCGAAAATATTGCCTTTTTATCCGCGATGGCCAATTCTTATGGCGCACGTTGGTTTGACGAAAACTGGCAACCGCAATTTAACTCGCCGGAATGGAAGAAAACCCTTACCTCCTATCTCGATATGATGAATAATTCGGGGCCGGTGGGCGCGTCTTCCAATGGTTTTAACGAAAACCTGGCGCTGTTCAATGCGGGCAAATGCGGTATGTGGATTGATGCCACCGTCGCCGCCTCGTTCGTGACCAACCCCAAAGAGTCAAAAGTGGCCGACAAGGTTGGTTTCGCTTTGGCTCCGGATAATGGCCTGGGCAAACGCGGCAATTGGTTGTGGGCTTGGTCGCTGGCCATTCCCGCCGGATCGCAAAAAATCGATGCCGCCTCGAAATTTATCGCCTGGGCGACCGGCAAAAGCTACGCCAAATTGGTGGCCGAAAAAGAAGGTTGGGCCAATGTTCCCCCCGGCACCCGCACGTCACTTTACAAAAACCCCGAATACTTAAAGGCGGCGGCTTTTGCCAAAATGACGCTTGATTCGATCAATTCCGCCGACCCCACCCGTCCGACCGTGAAACCGGTGCCGTATGTTGGGGTGCAATTCGTCGCCATTCCCGAATTCCAAGGGATTGGCACCAGTGTCGGACAAATCTTCTCGGCTGCTTTGGCGGGGACGAAAACCGCCGATGCCGCCTTGGCTGAAGCCCAAGACGTGACGATGCGGGAAATGCAAAAAGGCGGCTACATAAAGTAGCTGGCATAGATGCCGATAATGAGTCGTCATTCCCCGTCAATTTTTACCGCATCGCGGCAAAAATTGATCGGGGAATCCCCCAGGAGTTTTGGGAATAATGTTCCTGGAGGATGACGCTCTACTTATTCAGACGTTCCTTAAGGAAGGTCTGAATAAGTACTTTAGACCCCCCCTTCCTGCTTAGGAAGGGGGGGATAGAAAAGCTTGAATTTTTTGCTAAAAAAATTCTAAGCTTTTCTTGGGGGGGTTGGTGCAAGATATTGATTCTGATCAGATTTTTACCA
>JASGCR010000097.1 GCA_030054015.1 Candidatus Symbiobacter sp.
TTTTAAGGAATAATACTCCTGGGGGATTACCCGACTCGAAATATCCGTTACACGGATATTTCGGCGGGTAATGACGCTCTCTTTTTTGGCTATAACACTCCTGGGGGATTACCCGACAGATTTATGCCGCTTTGCGGCAAAAATCTGCGGGTAATGACGCTCCCTTTTTTGGCTATAACACTCCTGGGGGATTACCCGACTCGAAATATCCGTTACACGGATATTTCGGCGGGTAATGACCCGCCCGATTTTGGCAACAAATTGTTGCAAGGTTGCGAGAAACCTGGTATCTACGTAAATGAATCGGTACAGATTGGTCGCCGATGTGGTTTTAAGCAAAGCCCACGGATTAAATATTGGCAAAGAATGTTATCATGGAAAATGCGGTCCTGCATTTAATCGGAGAGATGGGGCGACTTACGCCCCCCTGATGCCGCGCGGCCAGAATAAGGCGGGGTGCCATCAGGGGATAATTTGCGCATTGCGCCATATTTGCCAGGCAATCTGGACGCAATCATTAACTTGCTATGACCCGTTTGATCGGCAGTGACGGACATTTAAGGCAGAAGCCGCAATCCCGTCACATTGCCTCCGACCAAGGCATTTTATCATGAAAAACAACGTTACCCCTATCCATGCCCGCCAAAATTCCGCTCGACCTGAAATGGCGGGAATTCCGAATAACGAACGCATCATCATATTCGACACGACATTGCGCGATGGCGAGCAATCGCCCGGCGCATCCATGAGCGTCAACGAAAAATTGCGCATTGCCCTGGCCCTTGAAGATATGGGCGTCGATGTGATCGAGGCCGGATTTCCCGTGGCCTCGGAAGGCGATTTCCAATCCGTCTCCCTGATCGCGGGCCAGGTGCGCAATGCCGTGGTGTGCGGCCTCTCCCGCGCCCATAAAACCGACATATCCCGGGCTTGGGAGGCTTTGGCCAAGGCCGAGCGTCCGCGCATTCATACTTTTATCTCGACCAGCCCGCTGCACATGAAATATAAATTGCAGATGGAGCCGGAACAAGTCTACGAAAAAGTCATTGAATCCGTCACCCATGCCCGCAATTTGTGCGACAATGTCGAATGGTCAGCCGAGGATGGCAGCCGCACCGAGTTGGAATTTTTGGCCCGATGTGTCGAGGCGGCGATCAAATCCGGAGCCACCACCATCAACATTCCCGACACGGTCGGTTATGCCGTGCCGGATGAATTTGCGGCACGGATCAGCTATCTGATGAATAATGTCCCCAATATTGACCAAGCCATTATTTCGGTGCATTGCCATAATGATCTGGGTCTGGCGGTCGCGAATAGCTTGGCGGCGGTGCGGGCGGGGGCGCGGCAAATTGAATGCACCATTAATGGCCTGGGCGAGCGGGCGGGCAATGCCGCCCTCGAAGAAATTGTCATGGCCATGCGTACCCGCCAGGATTATTTTGGCTATGGCAATAATGTCAAAGCCGAGACCATCACCAAATTGTCGCATTTGGTCTCAAGCGTCACCGGTTTTGTCGTCCAACCCAACAAGGCCATTGTCGGAGCCAATGCCTTTGCCCATGAAAGCGGCATTCACCAAGATGGCGTGTTGAAACATGCCGCCACGTACGAAATTATGACGCCGGAATCGATTGGATTGAACCGCTCCAACATTGTGCTGGGCAAATTGTCGGGTCGCCATGCTTTCCGCGAAAAACTGGCGGAATTGGGCTATGAATTGGGCGATAATGCGCTGAATGATGCCTTTATCCGCTTCAAAGCCTTGGCCGACAGCAAACGGCAAATTTTTGACGAGGATTTGATCGCCTTAATGGGCGAACAAAGCCGCCAAGATGGCAATCGCATCAAATTTTTGCGCCTGGCCGTGACCTGTGGCTCGGAAGGGCCGCAACGCGCCGAATTGGAATTGGAAATTGACGGGGATCGCCTGCGCATGGCCGCCAATGGCAATGGCCCGGTCGATGCAACCTTTAACGCCGTGCGCGAAATCTTCCCCCATGCGGCGCGGCTGCAACTGTACCAGGTGAGTGCCGTGACCGCCGGTACCGATGCCCAGGCTGAGGTGACGGTGCGGCTTGAGGAAAACGGCAAGACGGTTATCGGCCAGTCCGCCCATCCCGATACTTTGGTAGCCTCGGCCCGGGCCTATGTCCACGCCCTCAATAAATTGCTGATCAAACGGCAAAAGACCGAACCTATGGCCATGGGGGCCTAAAAAATCATGGGCTTAGCCGCCGCATGAGAGTATTTTGAGCAAGGATCAGGGGGAAACACAACCATAAAGTGTGTCGACCCCTGATCTTTTCTCGCACGCTGCAGGATAATCTTAATAATTCGCACAATCTCAAACTTTTACTGTTGCGTAAATTTGCGAAATTGCGCATAACTTGAACCTCATGGTGGGTAAATATCGCCTGGCCTCGACAAAGTTTAGGTGAAACTGAAACCACTGACAATGCAGTTACGACTTGATTATACATGAAATTTGTATAATCTGGGCGATAACTGGAAAAATCTAATATAAAATTAGGGGTGATAATTCCCATGTTCTTTAATCTCATAGGCATGATGTCGGTCGATATGGCCATTGATCTCGGCACGGCCAACACGCTGGTCTATGTCAAAAATCGCGGCATTGTTCTCAATGAACCCTCGGTGGTCGCCATCGCCAATGTGCGGGGCAAACGACAGATTTTGGCCGTAGGCGACGAAGCCAAAATGATGTTGGGGCGAACCCCTGGCAATATCCAGGCCATCCGCCCCCTGCGCGATGGTGTCATTGCCGATTTTGAAGTTGCCGAGGAAATGATCAAACATTTCATCCGCAAAGTTCATAACCGCCGCACTTTTGCCTCGCCGCAAATTATCATTTGTGTGCCATCGGGTTCAACCGCGGTCGAACGCCGCGCCATTCAGGAATCCGCCGAGTCGGCCGGGGCCAGGCGGGTGTTTTTGATCGAGGAGCCAATGGCGGCGGCGATTGGGGCCGGCTTGCCGGTGACCGAACCCACCGGTTCCATGGTCGTCGATATTGGCGGCGGCACCACCGAGGTGGGGGTCTTGTCGCTGGGCGGCATTGTCTATGCCCGTTCGGTGCGGGTCGGCGGCGATAAAATGGACGAGGCCATCATCGCCTATATGCGGCGGATGCATAATTTATTGGTCGGCGAATCCTCGGCTGAGCGCATCAAGAAAGAAATCGGCTCGGCCTGCGTTCCCGATCAAGGCGAAGGCCGCAAAATGGAAATTAAAGGCCGCGATTTGATGAATGGTGTGCCAAAGGAAATCATGATCTCGGAACGCCAAATCGCCGAGGCCCTGGTCGAACCGGTTGGTGCCATCATCGATGCCGTCAAAGTCGCGCTCGAAAATGCCGCCCCCGAATTGGCGGGCGATATTGTCGATAAAGGCATTGTCTTGACCGGCGGCGGCTCGTTATTGGGCAATATGGACAAAGTCTTGCGCCAGGCCACCCATTTGCCGGTATCCTTGGCGGATGATCCCTTATCCTGTGTGGCATTGGGGACAGGCCGCTGTTTAGAGGAAATGAGCACCTTGAAAAATGTTCTCATCGCCGCCAGTTAGGGGAGGGAGTAATAGAATCAGGGAGGAAGATTATTAACGTAATTCTGATAGGGTTTGAATAATTTGGGCAGAATCATTAATGACCCAAATATTACCACGGGGGAAGGAAATGAGCATCGAGCTGAAGGACAGTGTTATGCCGAGACATACCGCGAAGGGTTTTGAAAGTAAACCGAGTATCTCCCCCGGTGGCTTTGCCACGCGCGAGGATATACAGCGCGAGCATAAGGAATTGCGCAGTTTTATGCTGACTGGCATCGGTATAATTTTGGCTGGTGTGGGCTTGCTTTTGGGTGTTTTTTATTTTGCCATTAATGCGCAATTTTATGCCATTAATTCGCAATTTGCCGCCCGTGATATTGCCGCCAAAGCGACCGACCAAAAAATTGACGCCATCAACCATCGCATTGACGGAATCGACCAACGCATTGACGGAATCGACCAACGCCTGGATAGGAACGACCAGCGCATGGATCGAATCGAAAGCAAAATTGACAAAATAGGGGATCGGTTGGATCGTTTAATTGATCGCAAATCCCGATAGAAAGAGGGAGGAGTGTAACTTAATTATGATATAGTGTAAATAGTTTGGGCAATGCGATAAATGACCCAAATATTACCATGCGGGGGGGGGGTAAATATGGTCAGAATTTCAGAGGAACGGGTTATGCAAAGACATAACGTAAAGGGTGTGGAAAGAAATACACAAGCAACATCCAAAGAGGTACCCAGCTATATCCTTACGGTTATCGGGATAATATTGGGCGGCGTGGCTCTATTTTGTACCGCTCTTTATTTTGCCATTACCTTTTCAATCAATGCGAAATTTGAAGGGCGCGATTATGCCGCAACGATAGCTGCAAAAGCCACCGATCAAAAAATTGACGCCATCAACCATCGCATTGACGGAATCGACCAACGCCTGGATCGAATGGAAAGCAAAATTGACAAAATAGGGGATCGGTTGGATCGTTTAATTGATCGCAAATCCCGATAGAAAGAGGCAGGAGTGTAACTTAATTGTGATATAGTGTAAATAGTTTGGGCAATGCGATAAATGACCCAAATATTACCACGGGGGAAGGAAATGAGCATCGAGCTGAAGGACAGTGTTATGCCGAGACATACCGCGAAGGGTTTTGAAAGTAAACCGAGTATCTCCCCCGGTGGCTTTGCCACGCGCGAGGATATACAGCGCGAGCATAAGGAATTGCGCAGTTTTATGCTGACTGGCATCGGTATTATTGCGGCTGTTATGAGTTTGATCTTAGGGGTTTTTTATTTTGCCATTACCTTTTCGATCAATGCAAAATTTGAAGCCCGCGATTATGCCGCAGCGATAGCTGCCAAAGCCACCGACCAAAAAATTGACGCCATCAACCATCGCATTGACGGAATCGACCATCGCATTGACGGGATCGACCAACGCCTGGATCGAATGGAAAGCAAAATTGACAAAATAGGGGATCGGTTGGATCGTTTAATTGATCGCAAATCCCTATAGCAAGGGGATGTTTGGCGCATTGCCTTAGAGGGAGGGAATGATGAGCTATAAAAAGCCGGAGGAAGCTACCGCACCTTCAATCGAAAATGAGAAAAACCTTGAGGGGTGGGAAGTTCCACTAACTGTAATATTTGATGGTGGGGCAAAAGACAAATCGAGTTTAGGTTTCTCGATTGCTTATGGGAAGTATGTTTATGATCGGAATGAAGAAGCCATGCCCTGTTTGGCATTAAGGTGGAACGGAAACGATAATGTGTCTGCTGATGGTAAAATGCGAGAGTTAGGAATGCCTTTTAGTTTTGGTCATGCAACTTGGTTTGTATTACCAGACTTAAATGGGCTTTATAAGGTGATCATCGAATCTGATCTAATTCCGGCACATAAGAGACAAACAGCCTATAAATTCCTTTATCCAACCTCACAAGAATCGACCATAAAGCCAATAAACAAGTGGATAACCACCTCCCAGAAAAAATATCTCGCCCGTTTTTTTATGTCTTTTGGGGTGATCTCAATCATTACCCTTGCAACAGCCCTTTATGGTCGGCTAGAATTAAACGTGTTTGAGTATATATCACTTTCTGTTGCCGCAATTGGAACATCTGTTTTTGGCTTCTTGTTAGAAAAGGATTAACCCATGACCCCATTTGCCATTGCCTTATTCGCGGGTACGTTTTTATGTGGCGTTATTACCTATTTCGCCCTCAAAAAATAGCCAGAAATGTCGGAATTGATTGGTGCAATCCGCCATTATAGGCTGGCAAACTCACGTCCTAACATGCTATGGTCGGCTTGGTACACAATAATTTTAACCCCGCATCATCTGGTATAGGAAAAAAAATTAACGACGCCCGTTTTCTTGCCCTTGAAACCCTCAAAAATGTGCTGGAGCGCAAAGTGGGGCTTGAGGAAAGCCTCGCCAATTCGCCCCTGTTTGCCCGCTCCGACCCGCGTGATCGGGCTTTGGCGCGGCTCATGGCATCGCGGACATTGCGCCATTTGGGGGTGATTGATGCGATGCTGGATGGGCTGGCGCATCGGGCTTCGTCGGAATCCGACTCGCGCCAGGATTTGGATACCCGCCATATATTGCGGTTGGGGGCGACGCAGCTTTTGTTCAGCGACATTCCGGCCTATGCCGCGATTAGCGAAGCCGGCGCAATGGCGGATCGGCTTGGCCTCAAACGGCAAAAACCTTTTGTTAATGCGGTGTTGCGGCAAATTCAGCGCGATGGCGCGGCGCGGTTGGCGGCGATGGATCGGGATCGCTTTGCCGCCCCGCCTTGGCTCATGGCGTCGTGGCGGAAAACCTATGGGCGCGATGTCGCCCGTGCGATGTTTTTATCCTTGTTAGATGATCCCGCCCTCGATTTAACGCCATTACCTGGCCGCCTGGCGGCGCAAGAATTGGCCGCGGCCGTAACTGGCAGCGTCTTGCCAACCGGCTCGGTGCGGGTGCGCGAGGCCGGCCGGGTCGAACAACTCCCGTTTTTCACCGCGGGCAATTGGCACGTCCAAGATGCCGCTGCCGCTTTGCCGGCGCGGTTATTGGGCGCAGTAGCGGGGAAATTATGGCTGGATTTATGCGCGGCACCTGGCGGCAAGACGGCGCAATTGGCGGCGGCGGGCGCGCGCGTGGTGGCGGTGGATCGCTCGGCGGCGCGGATTAAACGGGTGCAGGAAAATCTGGCGCGGCTTGGGCTGTCGGATCAGGTGACTCTGCTTACCGCCGATGCCAGCCAATGGGCGAGTGCGGCGGTGGCCCTGCCGCCCTTGATCGCGCAAAAATTTGACGGGGTGTTGTTGGATGCGCCTTGTTCCGCGACCGGCACCATGCGCCGTCATCCCGATATTATGTGGCTTAAATCTCCCGCAATTGTGGCGAAAATGGTGGGTCTGCAGGCGCAATTACTGGCGGCGGCGGCCAGGATTATGGCCGCGTCACCGCCAGGTACGCTTTTGCTTTATTGCGTCTGCTCGCTGCAACCCGAAGAGGGCATCGACCAAATCCGCCAGTTTTTGGCCGCTCACCCAGAATTTGCGAGTGATCCGATTGCGTCGGATGAAATATTTGGCGAAACCCAGTTTATTACGGCGGAGAAAAATTTGCTCACCCGCCCAGATCATTGGCCGGATTGGGGCGGAATTGACGGGTTTTTTGCCGCGCGGTTGCGGAAGATGGGATAAGCGGCGGCGGGTGATAAGCCGCGATTTACTCACATCCCTAAGGAAGGTCTGAATAAGTCACTTTCTTTGCCAAAAGAACGGCGCATTTGCGAGCGGCAGCCGCCGCGTTATTAAAGCGGCGGCAACTTTATGTTGTCGCCGCTTTAATAACGCGGCGACCCGCGAAGCAATCCAGAAAAATCGAATAATTTCAGGATGTTACTGGATTGCTTCGCTTCGCTCGCAAATGCGAATCTCTTTTGAAAAAGACTTGTTCAGACCTTCCCTAAGGAAGGTCAGAATAAGTCTAGTTTTACCCCCCCTTCTTTAGAAGGGGGGGATAGTTGAGCTTAG
>JASGCR010000098.1 GCA_030054015.1 Candidatus Symbiobacter sp.
CGAGTCGGGTAATCCCCCAGGCGTATTATTCCCCAAAACTCCTGGGGGATTACCCGCCGGACAGCAAGCGGATACCCGCTTGCTGTCCGGCGGGTAATGACGCTCTCTTTTTGACGCTCTTTAGTCCGGCGGGTAATGACGCTCTCTTTTTGACGCTCTTTAGTCCAGTTAGTCCGGCGGGTAATGACGCTCTCTTTTTGACGCTCTTTAGTCCGCGAATTAGGTAAGAAAACAAAGGTCTACCCCTTCACCAGCATCGCCCCCAATTTGCGTCCGCCGAGCAGATGGAGGTGAAAATGCGGCACTTCTTGGTGGGCATTGGCGCCATTATTGGCAATGATGCGGAACCCGCCTGGCTCTAACCCGGCCGCCGCCGCCACGGCCGGGATGGCGGCAAAAAACGCCGCCGCCTCAACCGCACTGGCGCGGCGACCAAAATCGGCCACGTCGGTATAAGCCCCTTTGGGGATTAGTAACACATGGATTGGGGCTTGCGGGTGAAGGTCGGGAAAAGCCAGCACATGCTCGTTCTCATAAATTTTTTGGCAGGGAATCTCGCCGCGCAAAATCTTGGCAAAGATGTTGGTGGGATCGTAAGTTGGCGTAGACATTTTTTTCATTTCCTTGGCGATGGTAAATTCACTGGTTATGATCATTGCTGTCTGTTAAACGAAAATCAAACGAATTTTACTCTGGTATTAAGGCATTTTGTCGCCATGGCGCATTCCCTTCCCCATTTGACCCTGTTGCCGGGCCGCGACAAGCGCGTACGCGGGGGGCATCCCTGGCTTTATAGCAACGAGATCAAATTTTCTGCTCTGGATAAACAATTGCCGCCAGGCACGCTGGTGGCGATCCAGGATGCCCAGGGCGGCGCGGTCGGATTTGGGCTGTTTAATCCGCAGCATCTCATTGCGGTGCGGATGCTGGGGCGGGGCGCGCCCCCCGCCAACCAAGAGGGCGGATTTTGGGCGGGGTTTTGGACAGGCTTTTTCCGGGCGAAATTATTTTCCGCCTTGCGTTATCGTCAGAGATTGTTTCAAGATAATTATTACCGCCTGGTTCATGCCGAGGCGGATGGCTTGCCTGGCATCATCATTGACCGTTATGACCAAATTTTGGCGGGGCAAATCAATATCGCCTGGCCGGATGCGGCGGTGACCGCCCTCATGACCGCCGCCCAGGCAATACTAGAACCCAACGCGATGATTTGGCGCGATGATAAGGGCGAAACATTTCCGGTGATGGGAGATGAATCTGCCCTTAGCACAGTGATGTTGGTTGAAAATGGCACAAAATTTGTCCTTGACCTTAAATCGGGGCAAAAAACCGGTTGGTTTTACGACCATGCCGCCAACCGCCGCCGCATCGCCGCGTTTTCCGCCGGGCGGTCGCTGCTGGATTTATTTTGTTACCAGGGCGGGTTTGGCATCGCAGCCTTGGTCGCGGGGGCGCAATCCGCCCATTTGGTCGATGGTTCTGCCGCCGCCCTGGCCCGGGCCGCGCAGGCGGCGCAATTAAATCACGTGGCGGATCGCTGCCAGTTTGAGCGCGGCGATGTGTTTGATATATTGGAAAGAATGGCGGAAAAAAGCCAAAAATTCGATGTCGTGGTGGCCGATCCCCCCGCCTTTGTCAAAAGCCGCAAAGATTTGGCGGTCGGGCTTAAGGCCTATCGCAAACTCTTCGCGTTGGCGGCGGGTTGTGTCGGCAAAGACGGGCTGTTATTTGCCGCCAGTTGCAGCCATAATGTGTCAGAAATCGATTTTCTCGAGTGCGTACGCCAAGCCCTGAGCCGCGCCGGACGCACGGGCCGCATCATCCGCGCCGATGGGGCCAATGGCGACCATCCGCGTCATCCGCATTTGGATGAATCGGCTTATTTGAAATCTTTGTTGCTGCAGTTAGAGTGATATTTTTGTGATGAAATGAAAGGAGTCCGCTATATGTCGCGGGGAATAATTTTACCCTTTGGCGGGGTTACGCCTAAAATTGCCGCATCGGTCTGGCTTGCGCCCAATTGCACCATCACCGGCGATGTCGAGATTGCCGACGAAGCCTCCATCTGGTTTGGCGTCGTCATCCGCGGCGATGTCAATGAAATCCGCATCGGAAGCCGCAGCAACATCCAAGATAACAGCGTCATCCACGCCACCAAAGGCGGTCACGGCACCTATATTGGCAACCATGTCACTGTCGGTCATGCGGCGATCCTTCATGCCTGTACCCTGGAGGACGAAAGTTTTATCGGTATGGGATCAATTGTCATGGATGGTGTGGTGGTCGAAGCCCGCGCCATGATCGCCGCCGGTGCCGTCGTCACCCCCAATAAGCGCGTGCCATCGGGCGAATTATGGGGCGGCAATCCCGCCCGCAAATTGCGCGATATTTCCGAAGTTGAACAGGCCGGGTTACAAAATATTGCGGATCGTTATTTGGATTATGCCAAGGGGTACGGACTAAAGTAACTGTCAGAATTATTTTTTGGGGGAATCAATAATGACAATAATCTACTGTAATTTTAAGCAACATGGGGTTGAAGTCCAAGCGATCTTTAACCAAGCCATCATCAGCAGCACGGCAATTTACGAAGAGGCTCCTTGGTCTCTTGACGTAATCGAACAATGGTTTGCCACCCGCGTGAATCATGGTTTTCCAGTGGTGGGGTGGTTGCATAAAGACAGAAAATTAACCGGATTCGCATCATATGCGCCATTTGATCAAAAAAGTGGCTATCGCTATAGTGCCACTCATTCGGTCTATGTTTCGCCTGAATTTCAAGGCCAAGGCATTGGTCGCAAACTCATGTTAGAATTGGTTTCATGCGCACGGTCGCAGCCCTTGCAATCAATTATTGGCTTGATTGAAAGCCAAAATCAGCCGAGTATAAATTTGCACGAATCTTTGGGGTTTGAAAGGGCTGGAATACTTAAAAATGTAGGCCTAAAATTTGGCCTATGGCGACACACAATCTATTATCAACTCCAACTTGGGCATGGCGAATTAGCTAATTATGGAAAGATGTCACCTTAATCAAACAACCTGGTCACTTTATGCATCATCCGGTAAATCGCATGGAAATGATCGGGATTGACTCCGGCCTCGGCGAGCGAGACGCTGTAAAATCCCACCACCATCTTGCTGGTGAGGTCGCAATAAAGATACTGGCCGCAAAAACCGCCATGGGCCAGGGCGCGGCCATCGGTCTCGCAATGGTTGCTGTAGCGGTAACCAGGTTCCGTCGGTTTCCAAGCGATGCCGCCCTTTAAGGTCGCATCGAACCAGGCATCTGACCCAAATCGCCAGCCATTCACGCCCACGCCGCGCCGCACGAACAACGCGCCATAGCGCAACAAATCCAGCAGACTCATCGCCGCGCCGCCGCAAAAAGCCGGCACGCCATCGCGGTCGGTGCCAATGAACAGCGACTGCTCAAGCCCAATCGCATCGACCAATTCCGCCAAATGCAAGTTTAGGTAATACCCAGAAACGGTTTCAATCAGCCAGGCCAGGATTTCGGTGTTGCTCGATTTATAATCGACAAAGGCAAGCGGCGCGGCGGTTTGCCCCGGACGACGCCCCACCTGGCAGAGGAAATCACGGTGGCGCAGTTCATAATCCGAATCATTGAGATCAAGCGGCAAGCGCCAGCCCAGGGCTTCTTCCTGGGCGTAGTACGAGGCATGATGGTCGGTCATGTCTTCGGAATAATCATTCGCCACCGCCATATCGAGCAGCATCTGTACCGTCGCCCCCTCGTACCCCGCGCCCAATTGCGGCAAATATTCTTTGATCGGGGCGTTAAGCTTGATTTCGCCATGCTCGACATAGGGCGCAATCAACAAATTAATCATGGTTTTGTTGATCGATTGCATCGAATGCAGATACGTCACGTCAAAATCCGGTGCCGCCGCCGTAAACAGCAAATGATCGCCGCGCATCACCCCCATCGCGCTAAAGTTCGGGTTGTTAATGAGTGCTTGCACTTCGGGTAGGGCGGCAATTTTCTCGGTTTGCGTCGGGTCGGGGGTGGGGGGCAAAGGCAAGATTTGCGCGGCCCGAAAACTCATGCCGTAACGCGAGATTTTGTCAAGGTTATGGAAACCGTAACGCCGGTTTTCTGGCTCTAACCATGTGGCGCGGTTGCGGTCATTGACCACCAGCAAGGGGTCAACCTCGATGCTCGATTTTGCTATAATTATCTGATCCATGCGGCAAGTAATAACATAGGTTATTTTAATAGTCAATCCGCATCTTAATATAACAAATATCCCCTATGAAATAACCTTTTTTAGGCAGTTAATATAGCCTCATTATCTATTTGAAAAATCGAGAAAAATGCGGGGGTTATTTTATGTGCGAAGAGAGCGTCATTGCCCATTATAGCAGGTCAATAAAAGAGCGTCATTCCCCACCGCACTATCCGTGTAACGGATATTGCGAGTCGGGGCCTGTCCCCCGCCAATGTCGTAAGACATTGGTCGGGGGGAAGCCCCCAGAAGTATTATTCCTTAAATGCCTGGGGGATATTCCTTCTCGCCGCGTAAAAAGAACGCGGCGGCGGGTAATGACGCTCCATTTTTTGGTGCCTCAGCGAGAGAGCGTCATTACCCACCAGACGGCAAGCGGGAATCCGCTTGCCGTCTGAGTTGGGTAATCCCCCAGGCGTATTATTCCCCAAAATGCCTGGGGAATGACGCGCCATTTTTCGTGGGGTTCACAAGCTCTCTTGACCCCTGACGACATTATAATTATAGGTAAGCCAAAGGAATTACCGATGCCGATGCACCCCCAAGAAATCGAAGCCATGATCCGGGCCGCTTTGCCGGATGCCGACATTGCCATTGAAGATTTGGCGGGCGACGGCGATCACTATGCCGCCACCGTCACCTCGGCTCAATTTGCCGGCAAATCGCGCATTGCCCAGCACCAAATGGTGTTTGCCGCCCTCCAGGGCCGCATGGGGGGGGAGCTGCACGCCCTGAAACTGGTGACCAAAGCCAAAAATTAAATTTATTTATATTCCGTGTCCCAGAAAACTATCATTTATGACCCCCCCTTCCTGCTTAGGAAGGGGGGGATAGAAAAGCTCAGAATTTTTGTCAAAAAATTCTTGAGCGATTCTTGGGGGGGTTGGTGTAAGACGTTGATCGTGATATTTGATCCTTAATCACCAACCCCCCCTAGCTCCGCTAAGGGCTTCGCCCTAAGCTTCGCTTTCCCCCCCTTCCTAAGCAGGAAGGAGGGGTCGTAATTCGGATTGATTAGGAATCAGAGTATACATTAGGAGAACATCATGAGTGAACCCACCCTCCCCATCGCCGAGAAAATCAAACAAGAAATCGCCAGCCATGATGTCGTGCTGTTTATGAAAGGCACCCCGGTCATGCCGCAATGCGGATTCTCCGCCGCCGTGGTACAGGTTTTGACCAGTTTGGGCGTTAAATTCAAAGGCATTAACGTGTTGGAAGATGCCAATCTGCGCCAAGGCATCAAAGATTTCGCCAATTGGCCGACCATCCCGCAACTTTATGTCAAAGGCGAATTTATCGGCGGCTGTGACATTGTGCGCGAGATTTATGCCTCAGGCGAACTTGCCGCCATCCTGGCCCAACATAATATCGCCCACCAGGCGGCTTAGCCGCGCAAACATGTCGCAACAATGTCGCTGACATGACGCGCGGAGGGGGGGAGGCCAGAGATTATGCCAGAGGAAAATGCTGGGGCGTTGATTGCGCCTGATCCCGTGCGTTCATCCGATGCGACACGCGCCCCATCGGCGGAAAAAGACCTTCGCCGCGGGGTGGTGATTGCCATGCTTTCTTATATGACCTGGGGCTTTGTTCCGATTTATTTCAAGCAATTGACGGATGTCGCCGCGGCGTTGGTGGTTTCCCAACGGGCGATTTGGGTGGCGGTGTTTTTGCTGATCGGCATGGCAGTCACCCGCCGGACGCCCATTTTTAGAGCGGTGTTGCGCGACCGTCGCACCTTTGGCTTGTTGGTCCTCAGTGGGATGTTGTTGGCATCCAATTGGGCGGGGTTTTTTTATGCCGTAAGTACCGACCGGATTTTGGATTCCAGCCTGGCCTATTTCATCACCCCGCTCATGGCGGTCTTGTTCGGCACGGTGATCTTGCGGGAGAAATTGCGGCGGTGGCAATGGGTCGCGGTGGCCGTGGCGACATTGGGGGTCATGATTACGGTGTTTGGTCATGGCGGCGGCATTGGCATCTTGCCGGTGTTTCTGGCCTTAAGCTGGGCCTGTTACGGCATGGTGCGTAAATTCACCAATGTCGATGGCTTTACCGGATTATTGGTCGAATCCGTGGTGATGGCCCCGATGGGTTTGGCTATCTCGCTTTATCTCGAAATGGCCGGTTGGGTGCGGTTAGCGGAGTTATCGATTATAGATTGGGCTTTGTTGGTGAACACCGCCACCATTACCATATTTCCCTTGATCGGGTTTGGCATTGCCACGCGGATATTGTCGCTTTCACTGTTAGGCTTAATGAATTACATCTCGCCCATGATCCAGTTTTTGGTGGCCGTTAGTCTGTTTGGCGAAAAATTAAGCTGGATCAGATTGTCCAGTTTCGCGGTGATTTGGTTTTCTTTGGTGATCATCGCGCTCGAAAATTGGCACCATACGCGGCATAAAAAGCAAGCGATGGCGGCGGCGGCGGCGGCTTAAAAATTGATCCGCGCCCCGCGGCGCAGCGGCGTGATGTAAAATTTTTCTTGCTTGGACGCGGCGGGGGGTGCCGCGGGGGTTGCCGTGACTGGGGCTGGCTCCAAAATCTCCGCCGCATCGCCGCCATTAATCAACGAATGATCAAACGAATTGAGTCCCAAATCGGGGAATTGCTCAGCATCCAAAATAACCATGGCGTCGGTATTTTCCGGCCACATTGCATCGATTAATTGGGATTCGGGCAGGCTTTCCACCCGCTCCGAGGCCAAGAAATATTCTCCGCCATAGAGATCGCCCGGCTCCAAGCCATTATCGGTCGTGACCGTCGCATAGGGCGTGTCGATCAGCGTTTCGATGACATCCTCGCCCCAATTGCCGCCCATTTCATGCAGCAATTCCGCAACCGCGGGATCATGCGCCGCACCCCCCGCCGTCTGGTCTCGGGTCAGATTAATTGATTTGTCCATAAATTATCGTCCTCAATGCCTTGCCATGGGGGAATCCTAGCAGAAAATTTGTCCTAATTGAACAAGACTTCTAAACCTTCCTTCCTGTTTAGGAAGGTCTGATTAAGTGCGGCAACGTGCCGCCGCGTCCAGTAGAGGTACCTTGAATCCCGCATAAAACTGCGCCCCGCTTCGCGGACGGCGCGGTGGTTTTGGGATTTTTGGGACTTGTTCAGGCCTTCCTTAGGGAAGGTCAGAACAAGTCCAGTTGGCGTCATTGCGAGCGAAGCGAAGCAATCCATGAGGCGAGCTAAGTCTTTGATTTTTCTGGATTGCTTCGCGGCTGCGCCGCTCGCATATGTGGATGGCTCTCCTTTGGCAAGATGTTTTTTTGTCATGAT